>CAZKPH010000450.1:0-1507 GCA_964554605.1 uncultured Ferruginibacter sp. | reverse complement strand
GCAATCTGAGGGATGGTAATAGTGGCATTGAAAATACCCATATAAACGCCTGTTTGTTTTGCCGGCAAGGCAGAAGAAAGAATAGCATACGGCAATGCCAGAATGGCTGCCCATGCAATACCTACACCAACCATTGGCAGGAGGAGCAAATATTTATCTTGTATGAATGTAAGAGATAGCAGGCCGATACCCCCACACAAAAGCGACAACATGTATATATTCTTACGGCCGAATTTATTGGCCAGCGGAGTAATACCTAATGAAAACAAAGCAGCGAAAACACTATATACAGCAAAAATAACCCCAGTCCAGTTCCCGGCTTCGTTGAAAGCTTTCGATTTGGCATCAGTAGTATTCCAGATTGTTTGTGCGATACCGTTAGTTGTATATACCCACATTAGGAATAATGCAAACCAGGAGAAAAATTGCGTGACAGCCAATTGCAACATGGCCCTGGGGGTTTGTGACAACAATTTGAAAAAAGGCGTTTTTTCATTCTGGTCTTTTTCGGAAAGGTTATTATAACGGGCATATTGTTCGGGTGGATACTCTTTTGTACGGAAGCTTGTCCATAATACACTTAAAAGCAATGCGGCACCGCCGAAATAAAATGACCAAATTACTGTTGGCGCTACTTTAGCTCCGGGTGCAGGTTCATTAGCAACACCTTTCCATGTAAGTACAAACGGCAATACTGAGCCGATAACTGCACCGGCATTGATTAGAAAGCTTTGAATGGAATAACCAATATTACGTTGGTTTTCCGGCACCATATCACTAACGAGCGCCCGGAATGGCTGCATTGTAACATTGAAAGACGTATCCATTAACAGCAACATAGTAGCACCGAAGTAAACCGGTGCAAACAACATGGCAAAATGCTCTGAATTGGGCATGAAGAACATGGCAAGTGCCGATACAAAACATCCTCCCAGGATAAAAGGAATCCTGCGGCCTAAGCGGGTCCATGTTTTATCGCTGGACAGCCCCACAATTGGCTGGACAATAAGCCCGGCAAAAGGTGCAGCCAGCCAAAAATAACTTAGATGTTCGGGATTAGCCCCGATAGCAGAAAGAATGCGGCTGGTGTTGGCATTTTGAAGTGAATATCCGATCTGCACGCCCAAAAAGCCAAAACTGATATTCCATATTTGCCAAAAATTTAACAGCGGCTTTGCAGATGAAGATGCACCGGAAGATGAAGTCCCATTTGAAAATGACATAGCAATAGTTTAAAAGTTATCGTTATTTTGTGTACAAAATACACATTTTTTTTCTGACAGAAAAAAACATCCTTCCGGATGTTCAAAAAATTATATTGTATACCCATTGGGAAGCACCGCAGCTTTCTTCACTACTACAATACCATCCTTAACAGTATAGAGGGCCTGATCGGAATTGGGCAAATGTGCGCCACCGTTAATCCGCACATCATTACCGATACGGCAGTTTTTATCAATAATCACATTCTTTATATAACATCTTTCTCCAATACCAATCTTAGGTA
>CAZKPH010000449.1:0-1519 GCA_964554605.1 uncultured Ferruginibacter sp. | reverse complement strand
TTCTCAATCATCTCCGGAGACTGTGCCGTATCTACACTGAATTCCCCAATACGTGTACGCCGCAAAGCACTTAAATAGGCTCCGCAAAAAAGTTCTTTCCCAAAATCATGGGCCAAACTTCGTATGTACGTTCCGGTTGAACACACAACACGAAAATCAACCCTGGGCAATGTAATTTCTGTAATTTCAAAAACACTGATATGTATCTTGCGGGGTTGGATATCTGCAATATCCCCACGCCTTGCCAACTCGTACATGGCAACACCATCCTTTTTTATTGCCGAATACAACGGAGGTACCTGATACGTATCCCCAATAAATTTTTCTGCAGCAGATTTTAACCTTTCCAGAGTGATGTGATCGACCGGCTGATGCCCGGACGGTTCGCTTTCCAGGTCGTAAGTTGGCGTTACAGCTCCCAAAGTAAAAGAACCGGTATATTCTTTTTCTTTTGCCATGTACTCATTAATCTTTTTCGTAAACTTACCTGTGCAGACTATTAGAAGCCCTGTAGCCAACGGGTCCAATGTCCCAGCATGGCCTATTTTTTTAATCCGTAATACTCCCCTGAGTTTGCGGATTACATCAAAGGAAGTCCAGTGCAGGGGTTTGTCTACAAGCATCACCTTACCCTCAGCAAATTCTTTCTGCAAGGCAGGTTCTATCGCCCTTTTTTCTTTACCTGCTGGCACAGAAGCCCACTGGCCTGCGGCAAGCAGCTTTTCAGCATTTTTCGTCCGGTATGTTTCTTTTCCTGCCAACGTATTTTCAATAAAGGTAGTTTAATAAATGTTGTATCGGATAGCCAGGATACGTTTTTGCCAATCAAACCGCCTGGCGGGCCTTAAGCTCCAGGTATTTATTTATAGCATTAATAGTAAGATGCTCCGGGGCAGTATAGACCGATAAAATACCATGTGAAGACAATTCCTTTACGATCAGCCTCTTCTCGAAGATAAACTTCTCTGCAATAGTTTTATGATAAACAGATTCAACAGAAGCAGCCTCAACATTAGACAACTTACTTAACTCTGTATTCTCAAAAAAAACAACCAGCAACAAATGATGCTTCGCAATAGAACGCAAATATGGCAACTGCCGCTTCAGCCCGGACAAAGACTCGAAATTGGTGAACAAAACAAGTAAACTTCTTTGCTTGATCCTGTTGCGTATTTGCATATAAAGCATTTCATAGTCGCTCTCCGGAAAAGAAGTTTCTTCCTTGTACAGCAATTGCAGAATATTATCCTGCTGAATGGGTTTCCGATCGGCAGCAAGGATACTGCCTATCTTAGTGGAAAAGGTTATCAGCCCCACTTTATCCTGCCGCTGCAGGCAAACATTGCTCAGCACAAGTGTACTATTGATGGCATAGTCCAGCAATGTCAGATTATTAAAAGGCATTTTCATCAGCCTCCCCTTGTCTATTACACAATATACCTGTTGGCTTTTTTCATCGGTATAATTATTTACCATCAATGATGCACGCCTGGCTGTTGCTTTCCAGTTTATAGTACGG
>CAZKPH010000448.1:0-1539 GCA_964554605.1 uncultured Ferruginibacter sp. | reverse complement strand
GGTTGTCCAGTTTATTTGCCAATTATGCTCTGGGTACTCTTCCTGTTGGTAATGGTTTCGGCTTTGTAGCGGGCAAGCATGAATTGCTTCCGATTCCTACTTTTGCCATAACAACGAATCCTTATGTAACACAGAACTACGGGTATTAAATAGCTGAAAAAATAGTGAGGCTGGAATTAATTCCAGCCTCTTTTTGTTATATAAATTATTTGATGAAAAAAGCGCTACATATTTTTTTGCTTGTTAGCCTTTTCCTGCCAACGAGTGTATTTGCGCAACAACCGGCTTTCCCAACTGCAGAAGGTGCCGGAAAATTCACAACCGGTGGCAGAGGCACTGCTACATCTGCTACAACAGTGTTTGCTGTTACGAGTTTGTTGGATGATGGTACTACTACTACAAAAGGTACATTACGATGGGCGTTGAATGCATCAGCAAATTATCGGACTATCATATTCAGGGTTTCAGGGACTATCCATTTGGCTGCTCCGCTAAAAATAACAAAATCCAATACAACTATTGCCGGGCAAACAGCCCCGGGGGACGGTATCTGTATTGCAGATTATCCTGTCAGTGTCAGCACAGATAATGTTATTGTCAGGTATATTCGTTTCCGTATGGGGGATAAAAACCAGAACCTTGGAAAAGTTGATGGTAGCGGCGGGGATGATTCTTTTGGTGGAACTAACCGGAACAACATCATTATTGATCACTGTACAATGAGTTGGAGTGATGATGAAGCTTGTTCATTCTACGGATGCAATAACCTTACTTTACAGTGGAACATGATAAGCGAACCACTGAATTATTCCTACCATTTTGAAACAGGCGATACCGATTTTGAAAAACATGGATACGGTGGAATATGGGGTGGTACTTACTCTTCGTTCCATCATAACCTGATGGCTCATTGTACAGGGAGGCTACCTCGCTTTGATGGCAGCAGGAATCTTGGCGACGGCAAAACACCCGGATTAGAAAATGCTGATTTTAGAAACAATGTGATTTACAATTGGGGTAGTTATAGTACTAATGGCGGTGAGGGTGGGAATTATAATATTGTAAATAACTACTATAAGTACGGGCCGGCCACTTCTACAGGAACCAGTTCTGGTGTTAAAGTGAAAAGTGAAATTATTAACCCGTCTTTTAATTCAGACCTTCCTTATGGTAAATATTTTTTAGAAGGAAATTATGTGGAAAGCTATCCGGCAGTAACCAGTAACAACTGGCTTGGAGCTTCTATGAATGGAGGAACACTTGCCGATACAATTCAATCAAAAACGGAAGAAGCGTTTCCACTGCCAGCTATCCCTTACGAATCGGCTATTGATGCTTATCAATCTGTTTTGAAATATGCTGGATGCGTGTTGCCTAAAAGGGATACATTAGATCAGCGTATTATTGCCAATGTTATCAACCGAACTGGAAGGATTATTGATGTTCAAGGCGGCTTCCCTCATGGCACTCCATATAACCAGACTATTAATGCATGGCCAACGCTTATTTCTTTGCCTGCCCCTTTAACTACAAATAAAG
>CAZKPH010000447.1:0-1558 GCA_964554605.1 uncultured Ferruginibacter sp. | reverse complement strand
AAAACCATACGCCATTGCCGGGGAGATTGCTCTGCTGAGAGCGGTCTCTACCAACAAGCAAGGCGCGTTCCTTGATTTTGGGCTGATGAAGGATGTATTCCTACCTTTATCGCAACAAGCAGAACGTATTGTGGAAGGTACACCCTACCTGGTGATGCTTTATATCGATGAGCGCACCGGCAGGCTGGCTGCAACGCAAAGAATTGAGCGCTACCTAAGTAACGATGTGCTTACCGTTAAAGAGAAAGATGAAGTGGATCTTGTGATATATCAACGTACGGATATTGGCTATAAAGTAATCATCAATAACAAACATATTGGTGTACTGCATTATAACGAAGTGTTTAAGGAACTGGAGATAGGTGATAAAGTGAAAGGGTTTATCAAGACAGTAAGAGAAGATAATAAAATTGATGTATCGCTGGGCGAGATCGGCTATAAGAAGGTAGGTGGAGAAACAGACAGGATCCTTGAATTATTGAAGGAGCATAACGGCTACCTGCCGTATAACGATAAAACAAACCCCGAAGAGATCTACGAGTTCTTCGGGGTTAGTAAGAAAGTATTTAAAATGGCTACCGGCGCATTATACAAGCAGCACAAAATAGAGTTTACACAAACCGGCATCAAATTGCTGGAGGAATAGTCTTTAACGCATTCCGCCCATTTTATAATCGCTGATGTTCTTGGTAACATCGGCTTTTGTATTTATAGATGTTACTTCCATTTTAGTCTGTAGCTCGTTGTTCTTATAAAAATTGCCTTCCATCAAAAAACCACCGGTTTTAGTATTGCCGAAATAAGCCATCGGCCCGCGTGAAAAGCTGCTGCTGATGTCAATATTCACGGCGGTGGTAACCCAGGCTTCCGTGCGTGTATTTCTATCCTCATCTGTGCACACAAATTCAAAGCAGCTATAACCCTGTATCGTTTTGGTCTTACCCGTTTTATTGCATTTTATAGATTTGGAAGCTCCTGAAGGATCATTTCTTTTTGCCTGCGCTTCGGCACTCATAAATGAATTGATATTAATAGCCATGCCCGTTTTCTTATCTTCATTCAGTGTCACCATGCTATTATTCTTATTATCATAGATCATAAACATATCTTCACTCTTTCGCCTGCCGGAGCCCTGTGGCTTCATACCAAAATACTTTTCCTTTGGGCTTAAATAATACCTTATATCATTCTCATCTTTTACCTCTCCACCTTTGTAGGTAGTAACATGCATGGTAAGATCCTCGGTAAAATGATAGGACGATTCCGTCTTTCCGTTCATCATGCCCTGCAGCCAGGCCTCGCCCTTAGCTTTGTTGCCTGCATTGTCTTTTTCGTATTTGCGTTCTACGGCATCGCGGGCATAGCTGCTGCCGGGCTGTGCATACAATAAACCGGAACTGAATACAATTGCTGTCGTAAGGAGTAAATTTTTCATGTTTTGGTGATTTAAGCCGAAATAAAATTAGTAAAATAACATTTGAATATTATTAATTTAATTAACGTATTTAACACAATCTTGCAGTACTATTTCTTATTTTCAACTCCGGAAAAATGCTAC
>CAZKPH010000446.1:0-1567 GCA_964554605.1 uncultured Ferruginibacter sp. | reverse complement strand
CTCTCCGGATTTGCCCCATGGGAATTCATCATCATCGCAACCGATTGGCATTCCATTATATCCTGCACCTACAATCTTATTTTTTGCATTAACTATACAGGCTCCAACCTGGGTTGCAGGGTCTTTACTCCTTCTGGCGGAAAGCAGGGCAATCCCCATAAAATATTCATCCCATGAGATATAATCATTGCGCTTTTTCATTGTATGAATGTATAATGGTTCTGTGTTCATATTTTATAGCAGATACCTTCCAGCGCCAGATCCGTATTCCGGAAAATTTTTGTTGCTTCAGAAAGGAAAGGGGAAAGATCCTCGTATTTGGAAGAGAAATGCCCAAGTAGTAATCTTCCTACGCCAGCCTGCTGTGCAATTGTGGCCGCCTGGTCGGTTGTGCTATGGAACCTGGCAAAAGCCTTATCAGCAGATTCGCTTAAAAATGTGGCTTCATGATAAAGCAGGTCTACATCTCTTACAATATCAATCAATCGTTCATCAAAACGGGTATCTGCACAAAAAGCATAGCTTTTAGGTTTTGATCTGGCATCAGTAACTTCGGCATTGGGGATGATTGTCCCTTTCGCCGTAATGTAATCATGCCCCATCTGTAATTTTTCATAAAAACAAGAAGGGATTTCATATGCTTTTACTTTCTCACTGTTAATTTTTCTTGGAAATTTTTTTTCTCTGAAAAGAAACCCCCAGCATTCTATCCGATGTAAAACTTTGAAACACTCTACTGTAATCTTATTTTCTTCAATGATGATTCCCTCTTTTTCCAAAGGATGAAAAAAAAGATTAAAAGAAATATTTGTTTGTGCTACTTTGAATTGTAAATCTATAATTTCTTTTAACGCTGCCGGTGCATGAAGGTGTAATTCCTGTGTCCTTCCCAGCAGGCTCATGCTGTTTAGCAGCCCGATCAGACCGAAATAATGATCGCCGTGCAAATGAGATATCAGAATGTGCTTGATTTTACTGCGCCTTATCTTGTATTTAGCCATTTGCAGTTTGGTACCTTCGCCACAGTCTATAAGATAACTCTCTTCCAGTGTCTGTAAAACCTGCGAAGTCGGGTGTCTGTCAAAAGCGGGGATTGCCGAATTATTACCTAATATGGTTATCGCGATCAAGTGTGAATACTATTTTAAGTTCATAAATTTCATTTGCTAGCCAATACTATCATCGTTTCCTAAAAGCTCTCTTTCAATCTCCTCCATTTGTACAATATCCCAAGCTTCACTTTCTGTAGGGGTAGTATTCATTAGTTCCAGCAATTCGAGCCTGTCTAATTTATCCTCAATAGCCGGTGTTATTTCGCAAATAACAAATGAATGCCCCGAATCATAAAAACGTTGTTGAATATCAGTAATTTTCACTCCGGCTTCATCATCTATATCGGACACATTTTTCATGTTGAAAATAATATGTGGAATGTCTTTTTGCAGGTATGGGAGCAGCAAATTATCCAGTTCTTCTGTCATATTTGCAGATAAGTGTTCAATTACCGGTGTTATTACAGTAAATTTTTCTTTGGTATCAGTTTTGACATTCATTGATATGAGAGCAA
>CAZKPH010000445.1:0-1572 GCA_964554605.1 uncultured Ferruginibacter sp. | reverse complement strand
ATACCACACACTTTAATATTCATATTTCGCTATAATAATTGTTTTACAAATTTCGCTATTGTATCTATATTTTTTACACCAGCCATCATTTCAAATTTAGTATTGATATCCACCGCAAAAAGTGCCTTTGCTTCAGGCCGGGTAATAAATTCATTTAATTTTGCCACATCCGAAGGTTCAATACCTCCGCTTAAGAAATAAGGTTTCCCCACCTCCACTCCCGCCAATTGTTCCCAATTGAGTTTTTTGCCGGTACCCCCGTAGCCTACACCTTCTGTATCAAACATAAACATATCACACACACTCATATATTCTTGTATACGCCAGCGAATATTATCCGTTTCGCTCAACCGGAATGCTTTAACCACGGAAATATAATCAGCAATTTTCTCACAATAGCGAGGTGTTTCATCACCATGTAACTGCACCATATGGAGGCGGCATTCATCTACCATCTGCAAAACCTCCTCAATCGCCGCATTTACAAAAACTCCGACTTTATTTACCGTATTCTCTTTTTTGATCTGGCTGGTAGTCATGTGCCGAAGAACATAACGAGGAGATTTGGGATAAAAAATCAATCCGGCAAATTCCACTCCTATCCCATGAAGTTTCTCCAGTTGCTCATCCTGAGTAATTCCACACACTTTTACACGCATCTTATTTTGCTTTTAAATGTTGTACAAATTCAGCAAAAACAATCGATGGATCGGGATGCTTCATAAAGTTTTCTCCGATTAAAAAACCTCTGAACCCTTCATTTTTGAAGATACGAATTGTTTCGACATCATGTATGCCACTCTCAGCTACTTTGACAATATGTGATGGTATTTTTTTTGACAATGCAATGGACCGGTTAATATCTACGGGAAATGTTTTCAGAGCCAGGTTATTCACCCCAACAATTTATGTTCACTCACATATATGCCCTAACTCCGATTCTTCATGTATCTCCAGCAGTACTTCCATTTGTAATTCTTTAGCATAAGATGCCAGTTGTTTTACCCGCAGTGGCTCCAGGCAGGCTGCTATCAATAGTATCACATCCGCACCGATTGCTTTTGCTTCGGCGACCTGGTATTCATCAATTATAAAATCCTTTCTTAGTATGGGAATGTCATTAATCCTGGCTTTCTGAATATCTTCTGCCGAACCTCCGAAAAATTTTTCATCCGTAAGTACGGATAATCCGCTGGCACCACCTGATGTATAAGCACGCGTGACAGCAACAATATCTGCATCCGCATTGATTACTCCTTTCGTTGGAGAACGCCTTTTGAATTCGGCAATAATACCGGTCTTACTATTGTCCAGTAATGATTGCCTGAGAGATAATGCTTTTCTTGTAAAGTGTGCCGACTGCCGAAGATCTTCGATACTTTTATTACTCCGGGCTGCTGCCACCTCGGTCTTCTTTTGTTCGATGATAGTATCAAGTATATTCATAGATCAACGTGAAATTAATTTTTCCAAAACATTTAATGCGCTACCACTTTCAAGGCTCTCTACTGCTGCCTGGTAGCATTCTTCATATCCAGTGTATTTACCTGTACATTGTAAAGCCATAGCAGC
>CAZKPH010000444.1:0-1575 GCA_964554605.1 uncultured Ferruginibacter sp. | reverse complement strand
AGTACGCTCACATATTCGGTAAGCTTTGAAATCTGGAATATGACCAAAAAAATGATCACTACTGTAGCTATTACCAATAGTCCTGTCATGTTGTAAAATAATTTTTACAGTTACCTGTTATTCAATAAATAAATGTTTAACCGTTGTTTTGTTTTGAAAAAACGCTTCGTTTGCAACTTGGCAAACATATAACCTTGCTTGCTACCTGACATTTCGGTATAAGCGACACCTCATCGGAAGATTCCGTTGAGCATCCTGTTTTCAAAAAAAACAATCTACTAAGTGTGATGTATCATACTTTCTTTTAAGAAAGGGTGATTTTTGGGGGTTAGTGGATACCTGCTTAGAAAAGCACCAACTCTCCACATAATAATTCCGATAAATAATGCCGCAATGCCAAATTCAAAAGGCAAAAGTGTTACGTGTTCATGTAACGTCCCGGGCATTACCATTTGCCAAAAATCTATCCAGTGACCAAAGATGATAAGCACCGCCATAATTGTTAATAATGTCCAGTTTCTTTTAGAACTCCGTTTCATTAAAATCAATAATGGGCATATAAAATTTAAAATCAAATTTAAGAAGAAAAAGAACTTATACGGGCCCTGAACCCGGATCTTGAAATAGCCGGTTTCTTCGGGCATGTTTGCATACCATATAAGCATATATTGCGAAAACCACAGATAAGTCCAAAAAATAGAGAAAGCAAACATGAATTTCCCAATATCGTGAAGATGTTCCTGATTTACGTAAGGCAATTGTCCCTGATTTTTGAGAAAGACTACAAAAATCGCCACCAATGACATTCCCGCTACAAAAGAACTGGCAAAAGTATACCAACTAAACATTGTACTGTACCAGTGAGAATCTATACTCATCAGCCAAAGCCAGGGAATGGTAGAGCCAACAGTAAGGCCAAAAAACACGATAAACACGGAAGCCCAAATAATGTTGGTATTAATCCATTTTTTTCCTGTATCGTAATCCATATGTCCTGCATTGTCGCTTTTAAGGCTCAATGACCGCATTTTTTTCCCCAATATCCACCAAAGAAAAATAGTAATAGCGCTCCATACGGTGAAAAAAACAGGATTTAAAAAACCTTTTTTCCCATCAAGTATTTTGTCATAAGAAGGAGAGTTTTTATCGTATAGGGTAGCATCTGTCCAATGATATATATCATGCCTGCCGCCCCATACAATAGCCATTAGAATAATAAAAGTAATTATACCCAATACCGGGACTACGCTGGATATGGCTTCCGGAACCCGGCGCAATGCTACCTGCCATCCACCCATGGCCAAAGTTGTTACACCAATAAAAAACATACTTGCATTTACAACCAGCAGCCAAAACACGCTATTCTGCAAAAGGACAGCCCAAAAGCGGGTACTATTGATATTTTCACCATGCTCCGCATGTACAAAAGGATGATATACTACCAACCCGTATAACAGGGCTATTATTCCGGCAACAATCAGGCCTATTGTCCACTTTTTATAACTACCCGGTAATTCGAATGAATGAGTCATTTAAATTTTATTTTGAATGATCGCTTTTTAATTTTTTACTGTT
>CAZKPH010000443.1:0-1611 GCA_964554605.1 uncultured Ferruginibacter sp. | reverse complement strand
TTCAGGATATCGTCGGCATTGGCATTATTCTGCCATCCGGCAACCTGGCTTTCATAGCGTGTAACCATGTAAAACATGGCTCGGGCAATATCTCCCTTATATTCATCTATCGGTTCAAACACGGTTCCGGTAAAACCGGCATAGGAGCTGGTACCCAGTTTACTACCGTTTTGAGATGTCCAGCTTACGGTATTTACCTTCCCAAAAGGATTATCAGATCTCTTCCCATTCACATAGCCATCCGTTGGGAAAAGATGGTGCAGATCTGTAACCATCGGAGATGCAGAATTGAACCAGGATTGTGGAAAAGTATGTTCCCTGTTATAGCAGTCTCCTTCTTTGGAGTATGTACCACATTGGTCGGTGCTATAAGTGAATGTATAGGGGTCGGCTCCAGAGGGGTTATCAGAATACATATCCCATATAATATCAGCAGTATTGCCGTCATTTCTGCGGAGATCAGTTGTTTTATATGCATTCCATACTCCGGGTGTATACGTAACAGCAGTAGTACCCGTAGAAATTATATTAAATAGTGCAGTTTTGAGAGTTGCGCAGGTTTTCGGTGTACCACTGGTATATGCATTATCATAATAGCCAGTTGGTATTGAGGTGGGGGTATTATCAGATTTATCCTGTGCAAATACAGCATTACAGGCGAAAAGAGTTACAACTATTGTCAAAAATGGATATTTGGACATTTTATTGCATATTTTTTTTAAAAAATTAAGTGTAAAAATACAATAATGGCATTGATTATAAAAAAAAATAACAAAAAAAGCCTGTCAGTAATTACTGACAGGCTTTGTAATTATTTGATAATTAATTATTTAGAAAGATTGTTAACTTTCTTGGCTAATTTACGCTTTAAATTGGCAGCTTTGTTTTTATGAATTGTGCCTCTTTTGGCAAGTTTATCAATCATCGATGCTACTGCTGGTAGTTTCTCTCCGGCAACACTTTTTTCTTCAATTGCTCTAAGATCCCGGATAGCATTGCGGGTAGTTTTGCCATAGTAACGATTCCTTTCATTACGTTTGCGACTCTGGCGTACGTCTTTTTTTGTAGCGGAATGATTTGCCATTTATTTCTTTTTTTGGGCTGCAAAGATAAGGAAATCTGTATAAAAATGCATAATTACTGGCTAAAATAATTTTAGCTGCTTTTATTGACCCAGAATAAACTTTTTTGGGCGGGATTGTGCAATCGATATCGTATAATTCATTTAATTTGGTACTATCCTCATGTAATTCGAAGTGTAAAACTCCGATATTTGCACCTGTACAAAAAGAGGCAAACGTAATTAATTCTTACAAAAAATATATGAAGGATTTCCAGTACATAACCAATTCCCACCCCCGGTATATAGAAAATGTTTATCGCCAGTTTATTGAAGATCCTGATTCGGTGGATACGGATCTGCGGAAATTCTTTGAAGGATTTGATTTTGCGCTTTCTTTCTCCGGTATTTCTCCCGCAGTGGAAGGTGTTGAAAAAAATCAGGCTTCCGTTTCCGTAGATTTTTCAATGCTGGAAAAAGAGTTTTCCGTATATCAGTTAATTGAGGCATATCGTAAAAAGGGCCATTTAGTTTCCGATACCAATCCTATT
>CAZKPH010000442.1:0-1617 GCA_964554605.1 uncultured Ferruginibacter sp. | reverse complement strand
CATATCACACCGGAGCCCCTGCGTACCGATGCGGAAAGGCTGAGCCTGGCGTATGAAGTATTGATGAAGAATAAACTGGCTACCAATTCGCAATTGCTATACCTGCAGCGGTTTCCTAAAACCAAAGACGACTTTGTTGCCATCTTTGACCCGGACGATGGCAAGCAACTACATAAAGTCAGCCATCAGTATATAGAAGCCTTCATAGAGATCGCAACCAATTTTCCTGATAGCGTACTAAGAATAGGACTGGGCATTGCCAAGCAGATGAAGTGGGCCACAGGGCCGTCTGAAGACTTGCAGCAAGCAATACTGGAAGTAGCTGCCAGCCATCCCGAATCTTTTGTAAATGAGATCTACCTGCTGCGGAAGAAAGAAATTGCACCAACGGTAACTTACCTTGCTGATGTAGAACAAAATCCACTCTGCTCGTTATACAAAGACCTGATCAAAAACCTGCAGGATATTGGCGCATATAATATATCGGGCAGGCTGGTGAGAGCGAAAGGGCAATCGCACTAAATAGTTTTTATGACGGAACCAATTTACAATACAATAGGCCGGGGTTATAATACTAACCGCCGGGCCGATCCTTATATTACCGGCCGCATGCTGGCTAACCTGGAACCAACCCCAAACGGCATATACCTGGACCTTGGCTGTGGTACCGGCAATTATCTAAAAGCATTTATTAACGAAGGCTACAAGTTTTACGGCGTTGACCCTTCAGAAAGAATGCTGGATATTGCGAAAGAAAGATGTAAGGACGCAACCATTGTCAAAGCAACAGCCGAAGCATTGCCCTTTGAAAACGCTGGTTTTGATGGCGCAACGATAATGTTTACCATGCATCATTGGGGCAATCAACAGGAAGGGCTTAACGAACTTTACCGTGTGCTAAAACCCGGATCAAGGGCCGTATTCCTAAGTTTTACCGCAGAACAAATGGACGGGTACTGGCTGGCGCATTATTTCCCAAAAATGATCCATCGATCCGGAGAAATAGTACCTGCACGGGATGAAATGATAAGGATGTGTACAACCGCGGGATTTAGTTGTGTTAATACTGAAAAATACTTTGTGCATGAGGGACTCCAGGATCATTTCCTTTATTCCAATAAATACAACCCGGCGGCATATCTTGATGCTTCTATAAGACAAGGCATTTCCTCCTTTACCGCATTTTCTACACCCGAAGAAGTATCGGCGGGGCTTGCGATGCTGGAACATGATATAAATACTGGAAGTATAAACGATATTATGCGCAAGTATCAGAATGACCTTGGCGATTACCTGTTTTATATAGCGACCAAATAAACATGACCACAGCATACCTTTCCCTCGGCAGCAACAAGGGAGACAGGATAGAATACCTGAAAAGAGCACTGGAAATATTGAGCAAAAAAGCCGGTACGGTAACAAAAGTTTCGCCCATTTACCAAACAGCAGCATGGGGGAAAACCGACCAACCTGACTTTTACAATATAGCAGTAGAAATCAGTACCAGCTTACCGGCAGAACAGTTATTAAATGCCATACTGGAAACGGAGCAGGAGCTGGGCCGGCACCGAACAGAAAAATGGGGCCAGAGAACAATAGATATTGACATCCTTTTTT
>CAZKPH010000441.1:0-1622 GCA_964554605.1 uncultured Ferruginibacter sp. | reverse complement strand
CAGGTTTCCCCGAAAAAACGGCTTCCTGTACCTCGGGATGTATATTTAGAAAATCATTTTTCATTTGCATATTAATTATTTAGATAGGAACATAAAGCACAAGTAAACCTGTAGTAAATAAGGTTTGTAAAAATAAATGAAGCAAAGCAAAAAAACGCAGTTAAGTGTTTTATTCTGTATAATATTTAGATACCAGGTTGAGTAATTGTTGCTGCGAAAGATGAGTAGCAATGGCGCCATTTACCTGTAGTATCTCTGCTGATAAAGTGTGGGCTGTCCTAAGGCTATTAAGGTTGTCCTTGTTCATATATTTCGAAAGTATGAATCCGGATACGGAGCCATCTCCTGCACCGGTACAATCTACAACCTGTGCATCGGGGGCGTGCAATTCAAGTGTTTCCCGGGTATTGTATAATGCGGATCCGAATTTTCCTTTATGTAGCCAAATATTCTGTACTCCTCGTTGAAGTAATTCCAACACCTGGGCTTCGGTTGTAGCAGCATTACCAGTGCAGATGGCAGGAAGTTCATCTTCATTTGGGGTGATAAGATAGAGCCCGCTTAGATTGATAGATGCCAGTTTCCTCGCAGGAGGTACTGAAACTGGCTCAATGATAAGCCTTATTTCATTATCATTGCTGAACCTGATAAGCCATTCAATAGATTCGGCGCTTATATTAGCATCAACCAGTAAATAAGCTGCATTTTTTAATAAAGAAATATGTTGTAACAGGTATTCGGGTGTTATCAGGTGTAATGCAGCGTTCGTTAGCAATGCGGTAAACATAGAGCCATCTTTATTAATAATGGCAGTATATTTCCCCGTAGCTACAGGGGCAGTGATAGAAGCATCCATTTTTATCCCGGCTTGGCTACATGTATCTTTCAGCCAGTTGCCATCTGCATCATTTCCAAATACAGTTATCAACTGTACCGGAATTTCCAGTAAAGAAAGTTGATGGGCTATGTTACGGCTTACACCGCCGGCACTGCGGGTAACGGTTACTTCATTAGTTGTGTGCATCAACATATCATCCGTAGCGTGAAAAAGTTCATCTACTAGTGCGGCACCTATACAAATTACTGGTTTTGACATGTGGCAAAGTTATAGTAAGGAAATTTCGGATTTCTTACAGTTGAAAAAATGTGCTAAACTGGCTTGTTGTTATATTTTATCTTCGCATATACTTAAGTGTCGGCGCCTACTAATTTCCAGCTAAGTTTTTCTCCCAGCCCTTTATTCTGGTTATCCGTCATTTTTATCGAAATAAACTGTATCGTCCAGATTTCTCCGGCCATTGCAAGCGCAAAAGGATATTTTTTGTAATAACCGATTCCGGCGTTTTTTGCTAACGGATCCTCCGGAGATACAAGCCTGCCGGTAAATTGAATTCCTTTTACAGCCAGCATATTCAGCTTATCGGGTAGAATAGTGCCAGCAATACTACCGTTTTTCAGCATCATCCCGGCATGGTTGGAAGAAGGGGATGTTTTGAAGTATAATAGTCCTTTCTTGCTATCTAGTGCATAAAAGCAACTAAAGCAATATGGGGAACCGTCCTCGTTGATGCAGCATATATTGGCTACGGTTTGCTTTCTGATAAATGAGGTAATGTGTTCAT
>CAZKPH010000440.1:0-1638 GCA_964554605.1 uncultured Ferruginibacter sp. | reverse complement strand
CAGGACTACATGGCAGATGGGATTTACTTTCCAAAAAGCCGATTGTAATTGCAGATGTGGCACACAATGCCGATGGTATTAAACAGGTACTAAGGCAACTGCAATCCTATCAGTTATCATTTAATAAGGTTCATTTTATCATTGGCATGGTGAAAGATAAAGACATCAGCCATGTATTACAATTACTACCGGGAGAAGCAACTTATACATTTACCAATGCACATATCCCCAGGGCCCTCCCTGCCGAAACGCTTGCTGCAGAAGCAGGTAAATACGGGCTTTCCGGCACGGTTACTGACGATGTAAACACTGCTATACAAATAGCAAAAAACAAAGCCGGAGATGATACGCAGATAGTAGTTTGCGGTAGTGTTTTTTTAATTGGAGAGATCTGTATGTAGGCAGCATTATTCGGGCTACTTTTCCCCATCCAGTTTATTCAAAGCATAGTAAAGACAGGAAACATGCAATGCCTGGACAAATTCATTATTTGCAAGCATACGCTTCACTTCCTCCAGCGGTACAAGTAATGTTTCAATATCTTCGTTATCATCCAATGACTGTTCAGATGTCTTTACGCCGCCCTCTGCCAGATATAGATAAGTATAATTATCCAATACTCCGGGGTTCGCAGCTACTTTTCCGACATACGATATGGAAGAAAATGTATACCCCGTTTCCTCATGCAATTCCCTGGCAATAGCTTCCGGCGGAGCTTCGCCTTCATCTATAAATCCACCGGGTATTTCAACAATGACTTCCCCGATAGGATGACGGTATTGCCTGGCCATAATTACGCTATTATCTGCGGTGATCGCCAATGCACATACGGAAACAGGTAATTCTACCACATAATAAGCATCAACAATTTTCCCATCAGGCATTTCGCAAATGTCCTTTCTTGCAGTGAAATACGGATGTTTTGAAATATATTCCGAAGATTTCTTTTTCCAATACATATTACCCGTTAAATCTTTTTTACAATATAAGTATGAAAAAGACCGGCTATCTATCACCCTGGATATACAGCCGATCTCTTTCTTATTAATTTAAATTAGTTTGTTGCTTTTGCCGGTTCTGCCTTGTTTGTAGCACCTGGAGCTTCAATTACCGGTGGTACTGCATCTGGTACTTTTTGTTCAACAGCCGGAGGTGGGGTTGCTTTTGATTTAATGCCAAGCAACTCCATTTCGAAAACAAGTGTTGCCCCGCCGGGAATAGCACCGGCTCCCCTATCCTGGTATCCCAGGTCGCTAGGGATATATACTTTCCATTTGTCACCGATATGCATCAGCATGAGAGCCTCAGTCCAACCTTTTATAACGCCATTTACGGCAATCGTAAGCGGTTGTCCTCTTTTATACGAGTTATCAAATTCTTTACCATCTATGAGGGTACCGGCATAATTAGCAATGACAGTATCTTCAATCCCAGGACGGGCAGATGTAGAATCTCCTTTTTTAATCACTTCATACTGTAATCCATTGGGAAGCACCACCACTCCTTTACGTTTGGCATTTTCAGCAAGGAATGCCTTGCCCTTTTCCTTTTCGGCATTGAGCCGTTTGGCCATAAACTCCTGTAATTTTTTTTGTATACTCATATTTGCCTGTTGTTCGGTTACTGCAATAGGTTGAT
>CAZKPH010000439.1:0-1648 GCA_964554605.1 uncultured Ferruginibacter sp. | reverse complement strand
GTATATACCCGTTGGATATTGTGTCTATCCCTTCGCCGGAACTGTATGTTACACTTGTTCATCCGCAAATAGAAGTTAAAACAAAAGATGCAAGGCAAATATTGCGTAAGGAAGTATTATTAAAAGATGCAATTAAGCAGTGGGGCAATATAGCAGGGCTTGTTGCAGGATTTATTCAGAATGACACTGGCCTGATCGGGCGTTCGCTGGAGGATGTGATTATTGAGCCTGTACGCAGCATACTCATCCCTGGTTTTGATGATGTTAAAAAGAAATGTAAAGAAGCCGGGGCGTTGGGTGGTGGAATATCCGGATCAGGTCCTTCAATTTTCATGCTGAGCCGGGATGAGAATACGGCCAGAAAAGTAGAAGCAGTGATGAAAGAAATATATGACACTATCGGGTTGGATTACTATACTTATGTTACTACCATTAATAAAACAGGTGTAAAAGTTGTTGATGAAAACTGATGAATTTTTTTATTCGATTACTAATATCTTTTACTAATAATGCAATACTTCAGCACCAATAAAAAATCCCCGACTGCAGATTTCAGAGAAGCAGCAATTCAAGGGCAGGCGCCGGATAGAGGGCTATATTTCCCTGATTATGTACCGACGGTACCCGGTGAACTAATTGATTCCATCGCCGAAGTGCCGGAAGATATTATAGCTTATGAAGTTATCAAGCCGTATGTGGGAGAATGTATACCCGAAGCGGATCTTCGGCGGATCGTAGCTGAAACGGTAAATTTTCCGATACCCCTTGTCAGAGTGGCTGATGACATCTTTTCATTAGAACTTTTTCACGGGCCTACATTAGCATTTAAAGATGTTGGGGCCAGGTTCATGAGCCGCTGCCTGGGATATTTTATGCAGGAACAAAACAAGCGGGTAACTGTACTGGTAGCTACTTCCGGGGATACCGGAGGAGCTGTGGCTAATGGATTTTATGATGTACCGGGGGTAGATGTGGTTATTTTATACCCTTCGGGAAAAGTGAGTTCCGTACAAGAAAAGCAACTGACTACGTTGGGCAAAAATATTCATGCACTGGAAGTTAAGGGCACTTTCGACGATTGCCAGCAAATGGTGAAACAGGCATTTGCCGATCTGGAATTGCAGAAAAGGCTATTCCTTACTTCTGCAAATTCGATAAATGTTGCGAGGTGGCTGCCTCAGCAGTTTTATTATTTTTTTGCATACAAGCAGTGGACGGACAAAGAAAACCCGCCCGTTATTGCTGTACCCAGTGGCAATTTTGGAAATATTTGTGCAGGGATACTGGCCTATATATCAGGGTTGCCAGTTGCTCATTTTATAGCTGCATGTAATGCGAATGATGTGGTCCCCGTTTTTCTCCAAACCCGCCAATACACGCCAAAAGATGCGGTGGCAACTATTTCCAATGCGATGGATGTGGGTAATCCGAGCAATTTTGTAAGGATACTGGAAATGTTCAGCCATCAATTTGCAGACCTGAAAGAAATACTGAGCAGCTTTAGTATTTCGGATGAAGATACAAAAGCTGCGATTAAACATGTTTATAAAAAAAACGGGTACCTGCTGGATCCTCATGGCGCTGTGGGTTATCTTTCGCTTGAGAAATATATACACGAAAATCCACTGGCTAGCGGGATATTTCTCGA
>CAZKPH010000438.1:0-1699 GCA_964554605.1 uncultured Ferruginibacter sp. | reverse complement strand
TAATTTCTTCCACTTTTTTTCAGAATGAAAGCGAGATCGGTCAATTTCTCTTACATGTACCGCTCGCCATCGGGATATCCTTTTTTACATTTGAAGGTATAAGCCTGGTTGTGGATGTTTTCCGCCAACGTTCGGCCGACGCTTATAGCTCTATTGTTCCCAAGTCATTATCACAACACTCGGGCAATGTAATGCTTTTCATTGTTTTCTTTCCCCACCTGATTGCCGGGCCGATCCTAAAAGCTCACGATTTTATTCCACAGATCAGCAAAAAGTATTTTAAAGATATTAACTGGCAATACTGCTTCAGGCATCTCGTACTCGGCTATTTCCTGAAAATGGTAATTGCAGATAATTTAAAGGACCAGACTTTTTGGATTACTTATCCGTATTTCGAAGGGCAGTCGTCATTAACCCTGCTGACATTGCTTGTTGGCTATTCCGCACAGATATTCTCTGATTTTGCCGGATATTCACTTATTGCACTCGGGCTTGCCGGATTGTTTGGATACCGCCTGGAAGAAAATTTTAATTTCCCTTATATCTCCAGTTCCTTTGCGGAATTCTGGCGCAGGTGGCATATTTCACTTTCCACATTTCTAAAACAGTACTTATATATCCCGCTCGGCGGAAACCGAAAAGGCAAGGCCAGGACCTATCTGAACCTGATGGCAACAATGTTCCTGGGAGGGTTATGGCATGGTGCAGCCTGGAGCTATGCCGTATGGGGGTCTTTCCATGGTATAGCACTGGCTGTAGAAAGATTCCTTCAGCAATATATACGCTTACCTAAATGGAAACTAATAACATTCTGTAAAATGGCAATGGTATTTTTCTTTGTAACACTGGCATGGTTATTATTTAAACTCCCCGAATTCTCGCATGTAATCAAATATTGCAAAGCATTTATTGATAATACGGATAAATACAATGACCATAAAATCATTGTGTATACGGTATTTTACAGCATCCCCGTTTTTATTTTCCACATAATGTATTTGCTGAAAATACAAATATCTACACTTATGTTTTTAAGAAGATAGAATTTATCTGGTATGCAATTTTATTATTTTTGATCATTGTAAATAGCGGCAGTTCCGGGTCTTTTATTTATTTCCAATTCTGACAAAATGATTTACAGGTCACTACTTATAACATTTTTGCTCTTAATAGCGTATTCAATATTACTGCATACGAAACACCCCCTGAACGGGCAGCATCAATGGCAGGATAATGTAATTAAATCACAGCAATACCTTTTCGGCTCAGTTGCAGAAAGCAACGTAATTGCAGGCTCCTCCCTGTCTTGCAGGATCAATGACAGTATGCTTAAAACAGCAGGGTTTTACAACCTTGCGCTCGGCGGCCAAAGCGCTTATGACGGATTGTCGGTTTTATGTTCACAACATAAATTCCCAAAAAAAGTTTTCGTAGAAATAAATATGCTCCGCAGGGCCCCGGATCAGAATTTCACACGTTCTTTACTCCATCCTGTTTTAATGCCTGCAAGGAACCACATGCCTTTTTTGAGAGAAATAAACCAGCCGGCAAATTTTCTGAATAATTATATTCCTCTTTTCGGCTCCTATTGTATTGACCCTTTCAGTTCCAGATTTCTTAATCCTGTATTGTACAAAATAGGCGGGCAAAAAAATAGTATCCACGCTCAGGCAAACAATACAGATAACCTCTTAGAAGG
>CAZKPH010000437.1:0-1708 GCA_964554605.1 uncultured Ferruginibacter sp. | reverse complement strand
CCACAGAGCAAAATTCACCTGACCGAACTGAATGGGTCCGCTTGCAAGTACAGGATGATGAGTCAGCAAAATCACCTTCCGATCTGAAACCTTTGCTTCGTCCATTCTCTGACGAAGCCAATTCATCTGATCCTCATTCAACCGCGTCTCAAGAGCATCAGTATCGTATTTTAGACACTACAATTAAACATGAGCGCTGGGGAAAAAACAATGAAACAACTCTCTATCTCTCTCTTTCTCACCTCCAACGACGTGTCCAATCCAATCACAGTAAACTTCTCTCCAATGTGTGCACAGAAAAAAGAGCAACGCTGCTGGCTCAAGTTACGACGTCGAAGCTCATCCAAAGCCCAATAATAACCCTCGCCACCCTTTAAATGAAGAATAGGATGAAATTATCGTCCCCTTTCCTTCTTTTATAGCTCACCTTGTTCAGATAATCGTGATTCCCAGGTAGATCATACACTCTCACAGGCGCGCCGGGATACTGATTGATTGCAGAGCAAAGGGGATCGATAAAATGTTCAAGTTGCTCGCGTTGAGTGCCCTACAAAGACTCGACCGTGAGAGCGGAACATCTAACAAACAACAATACTTGACTGTTACCTTTTTATAAACATCTCCAAGGTGAATAAACATGTTTGGCCGTGTCTCTTCATGTCGAAAAAGAGCATCCAAAAGTTGGCGCGCCTGGGAGGAGGGAAACACGATGACGCGAAAAAAAGATACAACCACATTTGATTTCTCACCTTTGGCTTTCCCGTTCCAAAGTCCGAAACGATTGCAATCCTGATCATCGCATCCTCCTCCAGCCGAAATGATGTTACATGAGGATGATCAAGCTCCGCGTATTTGTGAAAAAGCTTTTCAGAGGCGCTAACTGCTTCCTTGGCATTGGCAACAGCGCGATCCAAAGCCTTGTACAAAGCAGTTTCTTTTTGCCTGAGAAAGAAGATGAACAAAACGTAAGTCTACGCTGCCCTTCTTATTGCTCGTCAAAGTTCTCATCTAACTTACATGATCGCTGGAATCATATTGAACGCTTGCTCAACGTTGCTAAGCAAGACTTTTTCCTGTGAAAATGCAGTGAGAAAAAAAAAAAAAAAAAAAGGGTTCATCTTTTCGCTCTTCTTTACCTTTGGGTTCAATAATGGTCTCATATTGTTACAACTTTGCTGCGCCGACTCTGCAGCGTTACATCTTGCAATAAAGTAAATTGATGCAAACGCAGACATTTCTCTTTCCAAAACGCTAACCAAATGCGCAAAAACAGGATGGGCGACGGGATGTTTCGTGTGCTTCTTGAGCTGCTTTTCCAAATGAGTCCACTGCTCACTAATGGCAGGTTCTTGAAGTTGTCCAGCAAATTCAAAGCCCTTTGAAAAAAAAAGAGGGGTAAGAAACCTAACTTCAGATGATTATTCCATTTACCTTCACGTCAGACAGAGTCCAAGTCAACGACGTATGTACAGATTCTGTTGATGTTATCATTTCTGCCGTCGCAATCGCAAGAAGACGTTTCGTTAGAACATGTCGAATGTAAAAGACACCACGTTTCAAAGTTGGAACTGACAAAAAGGAAGGAGGAAAATGAGCAAAGGACATCAAAACAAAAAGCACTCTCACTCACCTAACACCCATGGACAGCGACTTCTTGTCAAACACACGCGGTACGAAACTCCGGCAGAAGAAAAAAGGCCTCCTCCTG
>CAZKPH010000436.1:0-1717 GCA_964554605.1 uncultured Ferruginibacter sp. | reverse complement strand
AAAGGACAAATTTATCCTTTATTATTATATTTGCAAATAATTATCTGAGGATGAACGACTTTAGTGACACCACAAATTTTATTACATATATAATTCATACGGATTCAGCAAAGAGTAGCAGTAGCGAAAAAAATAATTATGAAGAAAAAGGATCACATAGAACTATTATCCCCGGTAGGTTCATTTGAAAGCCTGCAAGCTGCGATAAAGGCCGGGGCTGATGCTATCTATTTTGGAGTGGAACAACTGAACATGAGGACAAAATCATCCAATGCGTTGACATTGAATGATATAAGGGAAGTCAGTATACTTTGCCGGAAGCATAATATCAAATCCTATCTGACATTAAATACCGTCGTATATGAACATGATATCCAGCTTCTTAAAGTAATACTCAAAGAAGTAAAAAAGAATAAAATAGATGCGGTTATTGGGTCAGACTTTGCCGTAATAGATCAATGCAGCCAGATGAACATCCCGCTTCATATATCCACGCAGGCAAATGTAAGCAACTTGCAGGCTGTTCAGTTCTTCTCCCGTTTTTCGGATGTCATTGTATTAGCCAGAGAATTGACATTAAAACAGGTAGAAAAGATATCGAAGGAAATAAAGAGAAAAAAAATAACCGGACCATCCGGCGATCCGGTAAGAATAGAAATATTTATACATGGAGCCCTGTGCATGGCCATTTCCGGAAAATGTTACCTGAGCCTGCATTCCCACAATTCATCTGCAAACAGAGGAGCCTGCGTACAAAATTGCAGGAGACAGTATACAGTTATTGACAATGAAACACAAGAGGAATTACTGATAGATAACGAGTACATCATGTCCCCGAAAGACCTATGTACTATAGACTTTCTCGATCAAATACTTGCCAGCGGCGCCCAGGTATTAAAAATTGAAGGCAGGGGCAAGAGCGCCGATTATGTCTATACAGTTACCAAATGTTACCGTGAGGCTATTGACGCAATACAGTCCAAAAGCTATACTGCAGATAAGATTTTGATGTGGAAGACGGAACTGGCAAAGGTTTACAACCGTGGGTTTTGGGAAGGGTATTATCTCGGCAGAAAACTGGGAGAATGGACAGCCAACCCCGGTTCTGCAGCAACGGAGAAAAAAGTATATATAGCAAAAGGAACAAAATACTATCCGAGAATTAAGGTGGGGGAATTTTTGATAGAATCAGGAACGCTTCATAAGGGAGATACGATTATGATTATTGGAAAGAATTGTGGAATGGAAAAAATTATTTTAGAACCCCTCTTTGTCAATGGGAAGGAAAGCAAATCGGCAAAAAAAGGGGACAAAATAACCTTACCACTTCAACATAAAGTACTTACATCCGATAAGCTTTACAAGATAACCGAAGAATTAACGACACCACAAACGGATACTACCAACATTATGTGTTTCTGGTAACCCAAACTAATAGAGAATGTCCAAAATTGTTCTATACAGAGACCGTTGTATTGGCTGCAGTATTTGCTATGAGCAACAACCAGAGATATGGAGGCTATCACGCAAAGACGGAAAAGCCATTTTGGTAAAATCGGAACAAAAAAAGAATGTTTCCATACTTTCCGTACCGGAAACCATTATTAAAAAAACAAGGGAAATAGCGGAAGCTTGCCCCGTAAAAATCATCAAAATCTATGAATGAACACATTACCTCATTTATCAGAAAGCAAACCGTAGCCAATATATGCTGCAT
>CAZKPH010000435.1:0-1723 GCA_964554605.1 uncultured Ferruginibacter sp. | reverse complement strand
ACAGTTAAAACAACTCAAACAACTCGAAGGGCTGAGTATAGATTTTGCTGGCTTTATTTTCTATGAGAAATCCCCAAGATGTATTATTGGCAAAATCGAAAAAGAAGAATTACAATCTACAGACTTTGACATAAAAAAGGTAGGTGTGTTTGTAGATGCTGAGGTTGAAGAAGTGCTGAAAGCAATCACTGATTTCGGGCTGGATGTTGTACAACTGCATGGGGATGAAACTCCCGGGGAATGCGCTTCCCTTTCGGAAGAAGCGGAAGTGATAAAAGCTTTCCGGATCGATGATACGGTAAAAGATTTAGATAAATTGGTTGCACCTTATGATGATTCTTGTGATTATTACTTGTTTGATACTGCCGGGCAAAATGGCGAAAGAGGAGGGACTGGCAAGAAATTTGACTGGAAGTTACTATCAAAGGCTAAGATAGAAAAGCCATTTTTCCTGAGCGGAGGTATTAGCCTGGAAGATATCGCATTGATCAAAAAGTTTTCTCACCCGGATCTGTATGCAATAGATGTGAACAGTAAATTTGAAAAAGAACCCGGAGTGAAGGATATGGCTAAAGTGCTACAACTGAAACAGTATTTTAAATAACCATGCAAAACAAAATTGTTATCCGTCAGGCAACGGAAGCCGATCTTCCGCAGATGTTGGAAATATATAATGATGTAGTAGTTAATACAACAGCCGTATGGGATTATACGCCTCATACGCTGGAAATGCGGCAAATATGGTTTGCCGAGAAACAGAAACTAGGGTACCCGGTTTTTCTGGCTATAAGTGAAGATAAGATTGTAGGGTTTTCTACATTTGGCCAGTTCAGGCCATGGGCAGGGTATAGATTCACCGCAGAAAATTCTGTATACGTAAAAAGTGATTGCAGAGGAAAGGGTATCGGAAAATTGTTGCTGCCCCCCCTGATTGATGCTGCAAGAAATTTGAAATTGCATACACTTGTTGCGGGCATTGATGCTTCCAATGAAGCCAGTATTCATCTACATAAAAAATTTGGTTTTGAAGAAGTGGCATATTTCAAGCAGGTCGGATATAAATTCCACCGATGGCTTGACCTTATCTTTTTGGAACTCATCTTAGAATAGGATCATTTTCCAAATGAATTTTTTTAGGCAGGCCTGCCAAATCATTAAGAATAAATGCATAAAGAAAATACAATGAATTATAAAGTGAATGAGCATGGATATTACGGCACATTCGGGGGAGCTTATATTCCTGAGATGCTATATCCAAATGTAAAAGAATTACAGGAAAAATATCTGGGAATAATGAATGAACCTGGGTTTAAAGCTGAAGTGGATAGCCTGTTGACTGATTATGTCGGGCGGCCTACTCCTTTGTTCCATGCCCATAGGTTAAGTGAAAAATATGGAGCGCAAATCTATTTGAAAAGAGAAGATCTCTGCCACACCGGCGCACACAAGATCAACAACACCATCGGACAAATTTTGCTGGCAATTAAACTCGGCAAAAAAAGAATCATTGCAGAAACAGGCGCCGGGCAGCATGGAGTGGCCACAGCCACCGTGTGTGCATTAAAAGGTATGGAGTGTATTGTGTACATGGGTGAAAAAGACATTGAACGGCAGGCGCCCAATGTGGCAAGAATGAAAATGCTGGGAGCTACCGTTGTTCCTGCCACCAGCGGAAGCAAAACATTAAAAGATGCTACCAATGAAGCCATTCGTGACTGGATCA
>CAZKPH010000434.1:0-1734 GCA_964554605.1 uncultured Ferruginibacter sp. | reverse complement strand
CAGCAGCGGTTATGGGCAGACGGAATACTAATTCCCAACCTGCATAAAGCCCTGCCCGTTGGTGGTAATTATAGCATCTTAAACCTAAAAGTAAATAGTTTTATAATATTGTAATTATTATGGTTGCTATTCCTATAAAGAATGTAATATCGACTGTCGCTTTCCTGTTATTGATTTTGCAAGTCTACCCCCAGCAAGGTTTAATAAAATATATTTCTTTTGAAAATAGTTTGCTGTTACCTGATTTGAGATTGGAAGACAATGGCATAAGATATAGCGTAGCGATAAGCGGAAGCAACAATAATGCACTAATATCTTCAGAAAGCTTTAATGGAAATAAATCCATTCTATATGAATGTCCTGCAAGCTCTGTTACCCAAAGGTTTGAACACAAACTTCTCAACACAGGAGACACCAATGGGCTCAATTTTTCCAATGAGAGGTATATAGGCTTCGCTATTAAAATTCCTGATAGTTTTGAAACCCCAACTAATTCAATTATTTTCTGCCAGGCTTGGCAGGGCGATCCTTATGGGCCTGTAGCTATGCTAAAATTCATGCCTGGTAATAGTGATCCTTTCCGGATTAAATGTAATATTCGCAATACTGTTACAGGTACTAACTCGTCAGATCCCGACAGTAGTCTTTGGCAAGGATACGTAGATAGAAATAAATGGTATTCTTTTGTATGGTATATAAAACCCAGACAAAACGGCGATTCGGGACTAATAAAATTGTGGATTAACAATTCTCTCAAATTATCATGGAATGGAAATGTAGGATATCTACCAGAATCACAGGGAGGTCCTGCGGGTGCGTATAATGATTTGGTGGTCAAATTTGGTATTTATCAGCCCGGAGGCAACACGGCTCATAAGTTGTTTTTTGATGAGATAAAAGCGTCTGACTCTTATGAAGAGGCTATCCCATTTTCAGAAGACACTGTACAGAAAAAGACATGTCTCTCCTCGAATGTTAATTTGTATTCAGGTTATATTAATAATACTAACACTTATCAATGGCAAATTGATACAGGGAATGGCTTTCAGAATATTCTTAATAACGAAATTTATCAAGGAGTAAATGAAGGGACACTAAAATTGCTGAATCCTCCTTCCTCACTTTATGGTGCATCTTATAAATGCATTTCACCCAATCAAGTGGGAATTCTTTATACCTTAAAGTTCGCTGCTATTTGGAGGGGAAGTTCAGATGCAAGTTGGGATAACCCAAGCAATTGGAATTGTGATATAATACCTGATAGCAATACTGATGTATTGATACCTTCTGGCCAAACTTATTCCCCTTTTATAAATTCAATTGCCAGATGCAGGAGTATATCACTTTCCCCACTTTCATCAATAACGATTGCAGAGAATGCGCACTTAGTTGTAACGCATTAACCTCAAACAAAGTGTCAACTGGTAAAGACGATGTCCAAAACGACAACTACTGCCAAAGTATTTGAAAAGGCAGGGCTGGACATTGTAACATCAACCATGTGCAAGCATCAGCGGTTGTTCGGGCTGGGCAAACAACTATCAACTTTAGTTCTTAGATTCAACTTTATATTTTCAATTAGCAGCGGTTGTGGGCGGACGAATATCAATTCCCAACTTGCACAAAGCCCTGCTCGTTGGCTGTGATTTTTTTAACACCTCAAAATTTGAAGAGGCTGTATCTTTCTTTTGAGACAGCCTCTATTTTCCGGGGTGGGGGGATATTGTATTCATA
>CAZKPH010000433.1:0-1734 GCA_964554605.1 uncultured Ferruginibacter sp. | reverse complement strand
TGCGAGGCTGAGCAAAACTTAACCACATTTGGTCAAAATAATTATAATTAATATTTACAAACCAATACTTGGGAGAACGGTAATTCAAGCCGATTGTATAAGCTTCCTGGGGGGTTGCCACTCTGAAATCTTTTGTATACACCAGTTCATCAGTACTGATAACAGCCGTCGTATTATCCTTCGTAGTAGTCATCAACTGGCGTGTATTATAATAATAACGGCCAATATTAGCTGCTCCTACCAGGCTCAGCCCTTTATAGAGTTTGGCATCAAAACCAACTTCTACTCCGGCATGTTCTTTACCAATATTACTAATGGCGTAGTTGACAAATGTTCTGTCAACATCAGAATATGCTGTAAGCAGGTCCATGCCTCTTTCAAACTTAGTATAGAAAGTATTCACTCTTATTTTAGCTTTTGGCGCATTCAATGCATAACCGGCTTCGACAGACGTTATCCTTTCAGATTTCAGATTATCCTGAACAAAATCTCTTGTCTTTGGAGAAATATATACATTTTCAAAGAAAGGAGCTTTTGTTGAATAGCTCGCATTTGCATAGATATAATTCTTACCATCAATTTTATAAGTAGAGCCTCCCTTGAAAGAATAATTATAGAATATATGTGTTTCAGATTTTCCAAAAGAGTTGTCGGGGAACAAACCGTTACGGACATTGCCTGTACGATAGAAACTTGTAACACTATGTTCTGCGGCAGCAAAAAAATCGAATTTTTTAAATTTGAAAACACTCTGCACCCAAACAGCGCCTTTGTGTATCGTCATATCATAATCATAACCGAATTTATCGCCAACATGCAATATTCTGTTGGGCCTGTTAAGATCATTTTGGGAGGCACTGACATCTCCTACGAAATCTCTTTCTGCAAATTGATTAACGTCCACATAAAATTTTCCTCCTAAGAGATCTTCCACTTCTTTATAATAATTATTTTTTTGATACTGGTAATTGGCACCGGCGGTAAAATCAATATTACGGGCAATAGCAGAGTTGATAGTTGTATTAAACCCTATTTTCTGTGTTGCCACCACTCTGTTTTCAATAATGTAATGGGAGCGGCCAACCTGGTTGTTCCCTGTAATACCATCCAGGTTATACGCTGTATCCTGGCTGTTATAATTCACATTATATAGCCTTGTCCAATTGATCTGGCGTAAGTTTACGTCGCTGCGAAGCGCATCGAGTACAGCACTATCCATTACATCAGAAGTCTGGTAGCTTGGCAAATACCTGTAATAATCAGGCCTTGGGTCAGCAGCATTGTACCAATCCAAACCGGAACGGCTACGTTTACCAATCGAACCGGTAATAGCAGTCAGCAAAGATGTTTTATCGTTGATTTTCCAATCATGCGTAAGTATTACTATTGGCTGGGTTGTCTTGGTAACGTTAGCATTTCGTTTTTTCCCATTTTGATACCCCCAGTAAGGATTATAAAAGTGCGACCCGGCAATGTCAAGCATTTCCTGAGTAGAAGCACCTTGGCCTCCAGATTCCGTAGGAGTAACAAATGCCACCAGTGACAAAAGGTTCTTATCGTTGATTTTTTTATCAATCCCTAAAAATGCAGACCAGCCATCATAATAGGTACCGTCGGTAAAACCTTCTTCTGCCCAACGGCGGGACCCGGAAAGTGTAAATGCCCATCCCTTGTTATTAAATCCGGTGGAATGTGTTATAGCAAATTTGTGTACATACTGCCTATTTGAAAGTG
>CAZKPH010000432.1:0-1734 GCA_964554605.1 uncultured Ferruginibacter sp. | reverse complement strand
CAGAGTGCTTTCCAGGATTCGGTTGATGTTGGATTAATCTTTGGAAACATATTGTTGTATTCAGAATTAAAAAAAATTTTTGCAAAGGTATTAAAAATATACTTGAGAGATGGGTGCCAAAAAAAGCCATTGATAGTCAGTTTAGATCATTTATTTTATTAATAACGAATGATTAACATGAATGCAATGAACCTCTTATTATATTTGAGTACAAAAAATATTTTATATGAAAAGAGTATTCACATTTTTAACAGCTTTCTTGCTGTTGTCAGTTGTAACAATTGCACAAAAACCTGCAGAAAAATCTGCTAAACCTGTAGCAACCCAAACCCAGAACCCTGGAGCAAAAAAGGATGTTAAGAAAGAAGGGCAAAAGGCTCAGCTTACAAAGAAGGATGGTACTCCGGATATGCGCTTCAAAGCCAATAAGGACAAAGCAGCAACTCCAGTAAAAGGGCCTTTGAAGAAAGATGGTACTCCGGACAAAAGATTCAAAGCCAATAAAACAAAATAGTAATAGTAGTTTTGTTGTTAATAGCAAGGGATGCCTCACAGCAGGGCATCCTTTTTTTATATTTCCGATAGAACCTGTATAGTAGTATCTACCATTTCTTTACTAATACCCAGATGAGTAATAAAGCGTACCTGTGATTCAGAAACCGGCAGGCAACGGATATTTTTTGCAGCCAGTTTACCGGCAAATTTAGAAGCCGTAAAGGGGGGCAACACCTCAAAAATGATAATATTAGTGTCAACGGGGAGCATCTTACCAATAAAAGGTTTTGCAGATAAGGCCCTGGCAATCAGCCTGGCATGAAGATGGTCATCCTCTAGCCGTGAAATATTATTTTCCAGAGCATATATACCTGCGGCAGCAAGGTAGCCAGCCTGCCGCATACCACCGCCTAAAACTTTCCGGATACGTTTAGCCCTGTCAATATAAGTTTTACCACCTAGTAGTAAACTTCCTACCGGAGCTCCCAGTCCTTTACTTAAGCATACTGATATGCTATCAAAGATTTTCCCATAGAAAAAAGGGTCTTGCCGGGTAGCTACAAGAGCATTCCAGATTCTGGCGCCATCCAGATGCAACTTTAAATTATTTTGTAGACAAACCTCTTTAATTCGTTCTATTTCAGTAATATCATAACACGAACCACCACCTCTGTTTGTTGTGTTTTCTAAACTTACCAAACAGGAATTTGCCTTATGGATGTCAATAGGGTTTATACATTCTTTGACCTGCTCGCCTGTAATTTTTCCCTGAGCCCCGTCGATGGCTTTTACCTGGCAAAGGCTGTTGAAAGCAATACCTCCGGCTTCGTATATATATACATGGCTCAATTTCTCGCAAATTACCTCATCTCCAGGTTGTGTATGGGTTTTAATAGCTATTTGGTTGGACATAGTACCACTCGGGCAAAATAAAGCGGTTTCCATCCCGAAATAAGCTGCTGTCATTTGCTCCAATTCTTTAACGGTAGGGTCTTCCCCAAATACATCGTCTCCCACTTTTGCTTTAAACATGGCATCTACCATTGGTGGGGTAGGTATAGTAAAAGTATCTGATCTGTAATCTATTAGCATAGAGTATAAAGGTAAGCATGTGTTTTAATGCCCGTAATACTGCATTAAAACAATTTGTGAACACATGTGGATATTATTCTATTAATTTTGTCTCAATTTTATCGTTTTTTTGACGTTTCGACTATGAAAACCAAAATACTCGTTGTA
>CAZKPH010000431.1:0-1746 GCA_964554605.1 uncultured Ferruginibacter sp. | reverse complement strand
AGATACACTGGTGCTTCTTTGGCTTTTACCATTGCAGGTATACTTGGCGCATCGCTTACACCTTATATAGCTACTAAGTTGGCAAATAAATACGGATTGCCTTTTGTAGGCTACTATCTCTCCGGCGCTTCGGTTTTAACTCTTGCTGCATTATTCCTCTCTAAGATGGAAATAAAGAAAAGAAGCCGTTACTGACGAGGCTTATTTAATCTTCTCCTGTTGCATTGTTCCAGCCATTGCTTACGTATATATGTGATTAGTATGTGTTGCCTGTATTATATATCAAGGTTTAACAAAATTGAGGGGTTTGAATAAAGAAAAGAATTGATAGAAATTTATTTTACCTGAGTGATTATTCGATATCACATAGAAATCCGTAGTAAGGACAGTACCAAAAAATAAGATTCCTGATAATCATTTTGAATGAGGATACATAGCTAAAAAAAGGACCGGTAGAAACCGGCCCCGCTTTTGAAACATACTTCTACCTACTTACAGATGAAGATAGACTCTCTTTATGCTAATAAAAATCTGCACAAACAAAAAAGCTGAAATCGTTTACCCGGCCTAAACAGTATAAGAAAAAAAGGAGCCGGTAGAAACCGGCTCTACCATTGAAACAATCCCTACTCATCGTAAAGAATTTCTAAGTACACGTTTATTCTGTCCTTGCAAGAAGGCAGCAGGGAAAACACGTTATATTTATCCCTGAATGGCTAATTTTTTAAGACTTCTAAAGAACATAAAATATAAAACGACAACAACGATTTCAAAAATGATAATATCTTATCACGGAGTAAAAATGTTAAAAAAAACAAAGAACTTTAGCTTAGTTTAACCGAAGGAATCATTTTTTTTATAAAGTGTCGCATTGACCTTATGAGAGCTATATAATATGCTAAGAAATTAGAGAACGCACCAATATTAAACATAAAAAAATCCGACTATAGAAATAGTCGGAAATGAAACAAATCTCTACCATATAAATACTAACACGAACAGAACAATTAAGAACTGCTCATGGGTTACAAAGGATATTGTAGAACAATCAGTGCGTTAAATCAAATACTTAATGAAAAAATCTGGCGTGAAGTTGCACCTTGTTTTTGACTGATCCAGAGCCATTTTACAAAACTCAATAAATATCTAATGAACAGCCGGATATATCTTCTATTGAGAAAGAAAAGTGCAAAAAAACCTTTACAATGTTGCTGAACAACAATTGTAAAGACGTAAAAAAACAAATTAAAGTGTGCTATTTTACTTCAAGCTTAAGCAACATCTGCTTTTCCATGAAGCACTCAAGATCATCTCCGACAACACATTCTCCAACACCAGCCGGAGTACCGGTGAAAATCAGATCGCCGATATTGAGTGAAAAATAATTGGAGATATGAGAAACGATAGTGTCAAAATTAAAGATCATTTCCCCGGAATTACCTTTCTGCACAACTTCTTTGTTTTTCTGTAAAGAGAAATTGATATTCTTTTTATTGATGGCAGACGTAAGGTCAATAAATTTGCCTACGGCCGCAGAGTTGTCGAAGGCTTTACATTTTTCCCAGGGAAGGCCTTTGCTCATCAATTCATTTTGCAGGTCCCTGGCAGTAAAGTCGATCCCTACAGTTATTCCATTATAATAATTGTGCGCCTGATGTTCGCTGATATATTTTCCATTCTTGCAAACCCTCAATACCAGTTCACATTCGTAATGAAGCTCATTGGTGAATTCCGGATAATAGAACG
>CAZKPH010000430.1:0-1747 GCA_964554605.1 uncultured Ferruginibacter sp. | reverse complement strand
CCCATACTGTTGTTATAAGTAAAAAAACAAGAGAATAAAAAATTTTTTTTTCAACAATTTATCTTGATATTCGCTGTCCTGTTCTAATGTTTTTTTTGGGACATTTTATGAGAGATTTTACTCTTTTTTAGGAACATTTTTACTCAATATATAAACTGCTTAAGGAATAATGGACAAAGGATTTGATAAAGTGTGGGCTAACTGTTTGGAGATAATCAAAGACATAGTCGAATGGCAGCATTTTAAAACTTGGTTCGAGCCTATAAAACCAGTAGCGTTGAGAGACAAGGTGTTAACAATTCAGGTACCCAGCCAATTTTTCTTTGAATATCTGGAAGAGCATTATATAAGCCTGCTTGCGAAAACACTGAAGAGAGAATTAGGCAAGGAAGCCAGGCTGGAATATCGTATTATGGTTGACAGTGGGAATAGCAAAAATAAACCCCTGACAATGGATGTGCCTGGCCAGGGATATAAAACATACGCAAATAACGAAATGGATTTTCCTCTGATCATAAATAATCCTGTAAAGAATCCTTTTGTGATACCGGGGCTGAAGAAAATGCAGATAGACCCACAGTTGAATCATGCATACACTTTTGACAATTTTATAGAAGGAGATTGTAACAGAGTAGCCCGGCGGGCCGGCAAAACCGTAGCGGAAAAACCGGGGGGTACTTCATTTAATCCTCTTGTTATTTACGGTGGAGTTGGGTTGGGGAAAACACATCTGGCACAGGCTATCGGAAATGAAGTAAAACGCCTGCACGGCAATAAAGTTGTGCTATATGTAAGTTCTGAAAAGTTCATTAATCAATTTATAGACCATGGCAGAAATGGTGCTATAAATGATTTTATACATTTCTATCAGTTAATAGACGTACTTATTATTGATGATGTACAGTTTTTTAACCGTGCTGAAAAATCTCAGGATGCATTCTTTTCTATTTTTAATCATCTTCACCAGAGTGGCAAACAATTGGTGCTTACAAGTGATAAACCACCAAAAGATTTGGAAGGCGTTCAGGAAAGATTGTTGAGTCGTTTCCGCTGGGGGCTTAGTGCAGACCTTCAAGCCCCTGATTATGAAACTAAGATAGAGATATTGGACAAAAAAATGAAGAATGACGGGCTTGAAATGCCCAGGGAAGTCGTTAAGTATATTGCTTATAATATTAATAGTAATGTCAGAGAACTGGAGGGTGCATTAATTTCTTTACTTGCCCAATCGTCTCTCAATAAGAGGGAAATTGATTTAGAATTAGCAAAAAAAGTGTTGCGCAATTTTGTGAAATCTTCCAGCAAAGAAATTACGATTGATGCAATACAGAAGATGGTATGTGAATACTTCGATGTGCCATATGATAAGCTACTTCAGAAGACTCGTAAAAGAGAAATAGTACAAGCCAGGCAGATTACTATGTACCTTGCCAAGTCTTTTACAAAGAATTCGCTGAAAACTATAGGAGAGCATTTTGGGGGGAGGGACCACACTACTGTAATACATAGCTGCCAAACGGTGAAGGATCTTATGGATACAGATACCCTTTTTAAAGAAAGTGTTGTAGAGCTTCAGCAGAAAGTACAATTAGCTGCCATGTAGGTATAAATATATTTTAATAAAAATGCCCGGAAATTTAAACGTTACCGGGCATTTTATTTTAATTTTTTAGAGATAGTTTTGGGTATTACATTGTTGCATTGTATTTTTGCACCCCCCTGCTACGCAGATTAAAAATACGGAGAG
>CAZKPH010000429.1:0-1757 GCA_964554605.1 uncultured Ferruginibacter sp. | reverse complement strand
CCCCATTGTGCAACAGAATCTGCATTGATTACAACAGCAGGTTTGATACTATCGCCCTCATTAATATACTTCCGTAATGCAGATTCAAGCGAGTCCATGCTAATTTTCTTTGCCCCTACAAAAAGATTCCTTTCCTTATCTACACTTACCACAACACTTTGTTTGGTCTTCGTATCACTCCTGGCACGTGGCACACTCATTTTGATCACATTAGGATTAGCAAGTGTAGATATCATAAGAAAAAACATGAGCAGGATAAAAAGAATATCATTAAGCGGACCTGCATCCACTTCACTATGGCTATCCCTTAACTTATTTTTTCGTAAACTCATGGTACAATTAATAATGAATCCAAAAAAGGCATCTTATTTTTTCATCTTACTACTGACGGGTAGGCTCCTGCAAAATATCTATAAACTCACTGCTGGCAGCTTCCATTCTATTAGCCGTACGGTTTATCTGCGTATCCAGGTAACTATACCCCAGATAGGATAACATACCAATAATCAACCCGCTTGCAGATGTAATGAGTTTAACATACATTGCATCTGCTATCTGGCTTACGGAAGGGTTGCTGATTGTTGCAAATTCTTTCAGCAACAATACCAGACCCACTATCGTACCCACAAACCCAAACAAAGGTGCTATACGGGAAATTACTGCAAGAATAGATAAATTCCTTTCCATCTTATACATTTCCAGCTTACCTACATTTTCCATACTTCTTTCTATGGCATCAATAGGCTTGCCTATTCGCTGAAGGCCTTTATCTATCATCCGGGCTACAGGGTTATCCGTATTTTTTGAGAGCGCCCTTGCTGCAGATACATTGCCGCTAATTACATGATCCCGGATAATTCCCATAAAGTTATCATCTATCTTACTGGCTTTCCTGACGGCCAACAATCTTTCTATGAAAAAGAATACGGCCAATGCAAACAATATCCCCAACGGAATCATTAACGGGCCGCCTTTGCTTAATAAACTCCACACGGACTCAACTTTTCCGGCAGATTTTGCAGCAGCGGCAAGGCTATCTGCCTGTAGCATAAAATTTATCATCTAAAGAATTTTTTGTAAAAATACTTGAATTATTTCTGTTCGATAATTGTGCCAGATACATTTTTATACTTGCAAACTACAATAGATAGCCCCAAAAAAATGTTAAACTGTTTATAATAAAGAAGCCGGATGATACCGGCTTCTTTATTTATTGTTTATGGCTTGCCCATTTGCTGCATTGCCATTATCTGGCGCATAGTTTTTTCCATCCCTTCGCTGCTTCCATCCAGGAATATTACATTCCCTTTTCCGTATTCGGCAAAGTTCTTGATTGCTTCCGTCCACATACTAAACAAAATAACATTTGTATCCAGGTTGGCTTGCTTCATTTCTTCGGCAGCCTGGCTCATGCCCTTGGCAACTTCTTCGCGGAAGAGAGCCACACCCTGCCCTCTCAACTGGGCAGCCTGCCTTTCCGCCTCAGCAGCTATACGGATTGCGTTCCCTTCTGCTTCGGCCGCTTTGGTTTTTGTAATAAGCAGTGCCTGGCCTTCATTTTCGGCAGCGGCTTTCAGGTTATTACTGGCCACTACTTTACTCATACTGTTCATGATTGCCTCATCGAAAGTAATATCGTTTATCTGGAGGTCTTGCAGGTGATAGCCCCATGTTTCAAGTGTAAGATCTACCTGTTCTTTTACGTTCTCCACAATTTCCCTCCTTACGGAAAGTATCTCTGCTTGTTTCCTGGTTGC
>CAZKPH010000428.1:0-1769 GCA_964554605.1 uncultured Ferruginibacter sp. | reverse complement strand
TACAAACGAATACTAACCCTGTTATTTATTTTGGCAGCAGCCTATTTTTTGCTGATGGTACCAGACATCTCCGTGGATATCGTGAAACGGGGGTATGGCAGGCCATATGCATGGAATAAAGATTCACTTTGGAAAGCGCTTGAGGATGATTTTACAAAGGCATCTGCCGTGAAAGATGACCCGGCAACTACCAAAATCATTGAAGGCCTTTTTTCTTCGCTGGATAGTATTTCTCATTTTGTTGTGGGAGGGCATTTACGGCCTGCAGACCCTATGTTGGATTTAATGGTAAATAAATTCTTTTCCTTATCTGCCCTTGTGGCGGCACATACAAATTACTACGACAGGTTAAGCGCCCTGTATGCCATGATGCGGATAGGGATAAAAAGACAATCGCAGGAGTGGGACATGAATGACCCTTTGAGCCGTATAGTATTGTACAAAACACTTTACGGGATGAGGGCTGGTATTGAAGAAGTGGCTTTGCAAATGGGAAGTAAACCTGGTATGGCCAATATTTTGAAAGGGGATACTGTAATTTCCGTTACGCCTTCGGCAAATGTGCTAGGCATGGAAGTACATAGTGGAGACCTGCTGGTATCGAGGGGAGGCGCTGAAGTATCGGCATTCATTTCCCGGGGAAATGATTTTCCGGGAAATTTTTCTCATGTTGCCGTTATTTATATTGATGAGAAGACGAAAGAACCATTACTCATTGAAGCGCATATAGAGAGAGGCGTGGCTGTATCTTCATTGGATAAATATGTTGCTGACCGTAAACTGCGATGTATGGTGTTGAGGCCTCTTGCGAGCCTCCCGGCCTTACGTAAGGATCCTTTATTGCCACATCGGGCTGCGGCACTGGTACTGGCTGAAGCCCGTAAGCGCCATATCCCTTATGATTTTAAAATGGATTTCCGTGATACTACATCCATGTTTTGCTCGGAGGTAGCATCTTATGCGTATCAAAAACAAGGGATACAGTTATGGAGCGGGATATCTACAATATCTTCCGCCGGAGCTACCGATTGGCTGCACGCATTTGGAGTGAAAAATTTTGTTACGGAAATGCCGGGTGACCTTGAATATGATCCGCAACTGGCGGTGGTAGCGGAGTGGCGTGATACAGCAACCCTTTTTAAAGATCATGTGGATAATGCAGTTATGGATGCATTATTGTCGCAGGCAGATAGCGGCAGGCATATAGGGTATAATAAATGGAAACTGCCGTTGGTGAGGATATTGAAAGCATGGTGTGCTGTAAGGAATTTGTGGGGTAAGGAAACAATGATACCTGAGGGCATGAGCGCTACACAGGCATTGAAGAACCAGGAATTTGTGTCGCTGTTCCAGGGTGTGAAGTCGTTATTGCTGCATGATGTGGAAATATTTGTCAAAGAGAAGAAATATAAACCTCCCTATTGGCAACTTGTGTCGATGGCCAATAAGGAGGCAGCAATATATTTCAGCAGGAGGTAACTGGCATCAAAAAAAAGCTGAATAGAGCGTTATGGTACAAGAGTGCGACGCCAATGCGGCTGATTAGCATTACTGTTGCCGGTAACCCAAACTATTTACTTATGTGGACTACATGCGGGACAGGAGCTTTGATATTAGCAGCATCCCAGTTGGTTTTAATATTTTCCTGGCTTCCGAAAAACACGTCCCAATAGTCTTCCTGTTTGCAATAAGGGCGTATAGCCAGCGAAACCATCCCGTCTGCTACTTTCAGCACATTGATTTCTGGTGCAGGTGTACGAAGTACTTTG
>CAZKPH010000427.1:0-1773 GCA_964554605.1 uncultured Ferruginibacter sp. | reverse complement strand
CGCAGGCTGGGGGCCACTACATCTGCAACAGTAAGTGGAAGCGATTAGTAACCGTTTCGGGCTGTTACAAACCTGTTCTTTCCATGTATGTCTTTTTCCATGCTTACATTTGTATAATAGCGGCTAAACATTGCGGAACATTTTTCTCCGAAATTTTCATGGGTTTCTGTAAATATTTCTCCTCCTTTGCTCAGGTGCTGCAGTCCGAACCGGGCTATCTTTTCATAGAACAATAAAGGGTTATTATCGGGAACAAATAATGCGATATGCGGCTCATGTTCTGCAACCTGTTTATCAAGTTCGGGGGCTTCACCGGCAGGTATATAAGGCGGGTTGCTTACAATATAATCAACTGCAGGAAGCAAATGCCATTTTTCTTCATCCAGGAAATCTGTTGCAATAAACCGGATATCTGTTTGCAGTATAGTGCTGTTTCTACGGGCAATATCCAGGGCATCTTCGCTGATATCCAGCGCTATTATATTATGGACAGGAAGAAGTTTTTTCAGTGTAATAGCAATACATCCGCTACCGGTTCCGATATCCAGAATAGTAACGGCTGTTTGTCTTTTCTCGGCCGATACTTTTACGAGGCTTACCAATTCTTCCGTTTCAGGCCTGGGGATCAGTACATGCCTGTTTATTTCGAATTTCATTTTGTAAAACCAGGCTTCGCCGATTACTTGTTGCAATGGAGTATATTGTAGTATAGCCTTCAGTGCTTTCCGGAGTGCGAGGGCAGTATTTTCGCTAATAGAATATTCCGGGTGGGTAATGATATCTGATTTTTTGAGGCCGGCAAAACGCTCAAAGAGAGATCTGGTGATGATGTCAGCTTCACTTTTTGTATAAAGTATTTCTAATTGACCGATCATAGACATATATAACAACCTGCTTTCCATAGCTACAAACTTACTGATTATTGTTATAGTGCCATCTGTAGCCAGCCACAGGATAATTTATCCGGCAGCGGGCCAGAATGCTTATTTTTGCCCTATGTGTGTTGAAGAAAAATACATGCGCCGTTGTTTTGAACTGGCTCTGAAAGGGCAGGGTACGGTATCCCCTAATCCTATGGTTGGGGCTGTATTGGTTCATGAAAACAGAATCATTGGGGAAGGTTGGCATCAATACCCGGGCAAAGAACATGCGGAAGTAAATTGTATCAATAATGTCAGGAAGGAAGATCAGAGCCTGATAAGTAAGAGTACATTGTACGTGTCGCTTGAGCCCTGTGCTCATTTTGGCAAAACACCTCCTTGTAGCCTGCTTATTCTGCAAAAGAAAATACCGAAAGTGGTTATTGCCTGCAGAGACAGCTATGAAGAGGTGAATGGGAAAGGGATACAGCAGTTAATGAATAACGGAGTGGAAGTAATAACCGGAGTATTGGAAAAAGAAGCCTTGGAGCTAAATAAACGGTTCTTTACTTTTCATCAGAAAAGAAGGCCCTATATTATCCTTAAATGGGCTCAGACTGCCGGAGGCGTGATTGGGAACCACAGTACTGAAAGGCTTCATATCAGTAATGAATATACGAATAGGATGGTTCATAAATGGCGTTCTGAGGAAGATGCAATACTGATAGGTACCCATACAGCCTTGTTAGATGATCCGTTATTGACTGTCAGGTACTGGCCTGGCAGAAACCCTGTTAGGATGGTACTAGACCGGAACCTTGTATTGCCTGAAGGATTGCGTATCTTTTCGGGCGATTCCAAAACGGTTGTTTTCAATACCCGGAATGAATCTGAAAAAGAAAATCTCGTTTTT
>CAZKPH010000426.1:0-1773 GCA_964554605.1 uncultured Ferruginibacter sp. | reverse complement strand
GAAGGAATTTTTATCATTCATACGGCAGCCCGATGAAATATCATAATGTACTGAGCATACTTTTATTAACCTTGCTTCTGCTGCTAAACAATTCCGCGTTTAGCAATATCAAACAATACACGTCACGTGATGGGCTTATAAGTAACAACCTGTATACAGTATATAAGGATAACGAAGGCAGATTGTGGTTTGGCACCGACAGAGGTATTTCTGTGTTCGACGGGAAAAATTTTAAAAACTACACACTACAGGATGGAATAGAGTCGAACGATGTTTTCCAGTTTAGAGAAGATAACAAGGGAAGGGTTTGGGCATTTACATTCAATGGAGGGGGATGCTATATACAAAATGGTAAAATCCACAATAGCAGCAATGACAGGTTTCTAAAACAGTTTCCGCATAACTCGTATATCAATGCCTTCATTCAACTCAGAAACTCAGACATATACCTCTCCTATTATAATGGCGAAATTTTCAGAGTACATGGCAATCAGCTTACTAAGATCAAAAGTCCTTTAAATATATTCACAGGAAATACTACCGCTTTTTACCTCCAGGATGATTCTTTGCATTTAGTAGCCGGCAGAGGCATCATTAGTATAATTGCAGATAGAGGATACGTTAAAAAAGCCCCATACTATCAAAATGGTTTTGCAGTGAGAGACCAACTGCTGATAGCCGATTCTATGGGTATTAAAATACTAAAAAACGGGAGCCTGACATGGAAATACGATGCCCCAACTTTAACGTGCAGAAATATCATTACGCTATACATTGATGATGATGACAACCTGCTTTGCGGATGCAACAATGAACTGCTGATCATCAACCTGAAAACGCTAAAAAAAACTGAATTACTACAAAACACAAGAATTACTTCTATAACACAAGACTGCGATGGCAATTATTGGATTGGTACGGTTGGTAATGGCGTATATAAACTGAACAAGGAATTCAGCAATTTCACACCCGTAATGAACCTGGAAAATAGCCGCATATTTTATACATGGAACAACCAGATATTCATTGCCAATGATAAGGTTTGGGAATTAAAGGCACATGCACTACACCCTATAGATATATCACTGAAGCTCAGTTATCAACCGGTGTATAATTATGGAAACTATTTTTTTTACTCAGATGGCGTATACACCTTTTTAAAAAACAAAAGAAAGCAAAGAAGGATAGATCAGGAATTCTTTTTAAAATTATGCATACCTGCGGATAGCGGCGCTTTCTGGCTGGTAGGTACGCACAGCATTGGTAGACTGCAAACAAGTAATAACGATCTGAATCTGTCTGAAAAGGTAGTTTTTAAAAAAAGATTTATTGCAGCGCAATATGATAGTGCTCAAAAATTGGTCTATTGTATATTCGGCCCATACCTATATTCCTTTAGCATCGAAAATAATAAACTCAGTATTATAGATTCTTTTTCTACCGCATTACCCGTTGGGCTATCATATTGTAACCAGCTACTAATATTACAATTGAACAATAAATCAGTGATTGTTTACGATACCCGCGACTACCACCATCGTGTATATACTAACAACGACCTCGTATTCTATGCTTTTTATCAGCTAACGGACACTTCGTTTCTTATCAGTACTGATAAAGGCTATTATATAACGGGAAACATGCGCAATCCTAATGCTTTTACGCATCCGCAAAAAGTGGAATACCCGGTTGACGAAAGCAATACCATGTTCCTATATCCATCGGGCAATGATATCTTTTGTAAGATCAATGAAGAAGGATATTTGTTTGATA
>CAZKPH010000425.1:0-1777 GCA_964554605.1 uncultured Ferruginibacter sp. | reverse complement strand
AGTGTAACCAGGATAAAACCTGCTAACGATACCAATAGTGCCCATGATAGCATATCATTTTTCCGGGAGGGGAGGTTGTCTTTATAATAAGGGTAGAATTTGCTTATATAAGAGGTCATGCCGAGATTGGCGAAAGAGAACATCAGGCTTGCAATGGCGATAAAAATGCCTGTGAGCCCGTATTCTTCCTTAGTAAAGCCGCCTTCCCTGGCAAAGAGGTATGTATTGATGAAGCCCAGCGCAAAGCCGATATAGACCACTACTGAGGAAATAATGCTTTGCTTTCTGATCTGAGACATATTCTAGTTTGCCACTAAATTACTTTACCTTTTTGGTATTAATATAAAAATCCGGGCTAACGTTAAAATTGACAGCTTCATCGGGGGTTAGTTTCAGCATCTGCCAGGATGTTGTAGGATGAATCCATCTGTCTCCGCCGGGGCCGATTATTACCGGCATATTAAATCCATCGTTGCAATTGGACCAATGATAGCGCAATACGGAACCGTTGATACTGTATTCCAGTAAAGGAATATCAGTAGTACGGAGATACTGGTCGAATATTTTGCTAAAATCTATGCCGGCTTTTTTACAGATATAATTTTCGATCATGGCTGAAGTAACCGTCTGATGGTAGAAATTAGTATTCAGCCCCCTGAGTATTTCCCTGAAAAGGCTATCGTTATTGATTATCCGGCGTATGGCGTGGAGCATATTGGCGGCTTTATAATACATGTCGCTGCTACCCTCGCTGTTTACTCCATAGCTGCCGATGATGGGCTTATCGTTTAAGATATTGCCTCTTATTCCTCTTACATACGCACTGGCAGCATCTTTACCGTAATAGAATTCTGTAAATAGTGTTTCGCTGTAATTGGTGAAGCCCTCGTGTACCCACATATCTGCAATATCTGTTGTGGTAATATTATTGCCAAACCATTCGTGCCCGCTTTCATGTACGATAATAAAATCCCATTTCAGCCCCCATCCTGTTTTGCTAAGGTCGTTTCCGTAATATCCTTCTTTGTATGCGTTGCCATAAGCTATAGCGCTTTGATGTTCCATGCCCAGGTGCGGGGCTTCTACCAGTTTGTACCCGTCTTCATAAAAAGGATAAGGGCCAAACCAATACTCGAAGGCTTTCATCATTCTGGCTGCATCGGAGAAATGTTCTTTTGCTTTATCCAGGTTATAATCAAGAACCCAATAATCCATATCCAGGATACCCTTTTCCCCGTTGTATTTTTCGGAAAAATGTGCATACTTTCCGATATAAGGTACCAGATTGTAATTGTTGATTGGGTTTATGACTGCCCAGTCGTACGTAACAGAGCCGTCGGTGTTAGTAACGGTGTTGCGTAACCGGCCATTTGCCACACATTCCAGTCCTGCGGGTATAGTGACATGCAATTCGGCACTATCGGGCTCATCGCCCTGATAGTCTTTGCAGGGGTACCAGGTACTGGCACCCAGCCCCTGACAGGCAATAGTGACCCAGGGATTGCCATTCTTATCCTTTTTATATACAAGCCCTCCGTCCCAGGGAGGAGTAACGGCTTTGCGGGGTTTGCCGTGGTAATAGACAAAGAGGTAATGAATATTGCCGGTTTGCAGCGTATCTGCCAAATGAATAAAATAGGCGTTGCCGTCTTTGATGATATCTTTTGGCGCTATTTTATATTTTGTAGTGAGCCCGAACCGGGAATTGCTGAAGCGAGTATTTGCCCTTACGAAAATACTGTCTATCTGCATTGGTTCCTGCAGGTCAATTTGAAAG
>CAZKPH010000424.1:0-1778 GCA_964554605.1 uncultured Ferruginibacter sp. | reverse complement strand
CATTGGTGCAACTGGAATATGATAAAGTGAAGCAATTGCTGGCAGAATTGGCTACAACCGAATTTGCCCGCAGCAAGGCTATGAACCTGCAGATTCATACGAGGAAGGATTATATTGAAACAGCGCTGAAACAATCGCATGAATACAAATTGCTTTTGCAATCCGGGCAGGCACTGCCCAATAGCTTTTCCAAAAATATACAGAAGGAATTGAAGTTATTACCAATACCGGGAGCAGTATTGGCTGGGGAACAATTATTGCAGATCCGCAGCCTGGCTGAGAATATGTCTGGTGTTTTTCGGTGGTTCAATAATGATAACCGGGTTGCATACCCGGCCCTGGCGCTTGTGATAGCGGATTCGTATTATGAAAAAACGATTATTGAACTGATCGATGAAGTGCTGGATGAGACCGGGAATGTAAAAGATAATGCGAGTGAGGAATTGTCTTCTATCCGTATGGCTCTTTACCGGAAACGAAATGAACTGCGCAGGGTATTTGATAAAGTAGTAGCGAGGCTTAATAAACAGGGTTACCTGGCAGAGATTGAAGAAAGTTTTATGAACGGGCGGAGGGTGCTGGCTGTTTTTGCCGAACAGAAACGGCAAGTGAAAGGGATACTTCACGGTGAAAGTGAGAGCCGGCGTACCAGTTTTATAGAGCCTGAGGAAACGACCGGGTTGAACAATGATATCTATTCGCTGGAAAATGATGAACGGAGGGAAGTAAACAGGCTATTGCGGGTGCTGACGGGGAAGCTGGGCGCATATGCTTACCTGCTTCGGCAATATTTTGAGATTACCGGTGAGTATGATTTTATTTGTGCCAAGGCAAAATTGGCTATTTCGTTTGACGGGCATTTCCCTCAACTATCGGATAAGGCAATTGTACATCTTACCAGGGCTTATCATCCTTTACTGCTTTTGTATAACCGGAAAGCCTCGAAGCCTACCATCCCTACAGAAATCACGCTGGATTCCCGTAACAGGATACTTGTGATCAGCGGCCCGAATGCGGGTGGGAAAACAGTAACATTGAAAACGGTTGGGTTGCTTCAACTGATGTTGCAGAGCGGTTTGCTGGTACCTGTGCATCCGGCAAGTGAGATGGGAGTGTTTAAACAACTGATGATCCATATTGGAGATACACAGAGCCTGGAATTTGAATTGAGTACCTATTCTTCGCACCTGAAGAATATGAAGTATTTTATGGAAAATGCCAACGGCAAGACACTTTTCTTTATTGATGAACTGGGGAGTGGCAGCGACCCTAACCTGGGTGGAGCTTTTGCGGAAGTGATCATGGAGGAAATGGTGCATAAACATGCTTTAGGGATTGTAACTACGCATTACCTGAACCTGAAAGTGATGGCGAATAAGGTGCCTGGGATAATAAATGGCGCTATGCAATTTGACGAAAAGAACCTGCTTCCTTTGTATAAATTGATTATTGGTAAACCCGGTAGCTCGTATACTTTTTCCATTGCAGAACGTATTGGACTGGATAAAAAGCTGATCGACAAAGCCCGGAAACGGGTGGATAATAATCATTTTAGCCTGGATAAATTGCTGAACCGGACCGAACAGGATTTGCAGAAGATCGATAAAGATAAAACGGAATTGCAAAAATTACTGAAAGAGAACCAACGTCTGAAAAAAGAGATGGAACAGGTAATGGATAAGGAAAGGCACAGGCAGGAAGTGGAGAAACTGAAGCAACAGAATAAGATAACGGCAGAAAAACTGTTATACCTGAAAGATATGGAGCGAAGGCTAAAG
>CAZKPH010000423.1:0-1793 GCA_964554605.1 uncultured Ferruginibacter sp. | reverse complement strand
TGCCGAAAAGCAGCTTTTTATGGCGGACAGGTATATGGACAATATTAGTGCCACACTTAAATGTACTCAATTTATACCAGGAAAGGAATGGGAAAGTGTTGAATTATATTTTATTTTTTTTGTAGCCGGCATTTGTTTTTCATGGCAACATCGTTGTGTCACTCACTTCAACGATAGTGCAGAAAGGAACTGTTTTTTGTAGTATAAATAGAAACAATTTCAATGGCTGAATATTGCGATGGGGTACAAGAGTGCGACGCCACAAAAGCTTAATAGCAGTACAAAAGCCAGGTACATAAAAAAATCGCTTTCCTGCCATTTTCTTTTCATCAAATCTTTTGGAGTTATATTTGCACAATGGATATTTCCTGTACTGATAAAGAATTGTTTGTGCTGAAAAAGATTGCAAAAGCGGCTGAACTGCTACAGTTGCCGGCCTATCTTATTGGCGGATTTGTGCGGGACAAGATCATTGGCCGGCCTACTAAAGATATGGATATTGTATGTGTAGGAGATGGCATTGCGCTGGCTCATGCGGTAGCGGCATCTTTTAATCCGCATCCGTCGGTACAGTTCTTCAAAAATTTCGGTACAGCGCAGATTAAATTTGAAGATTGGGAGATCGAATTTGTAGGCGCCCGGAAAGAAAGTTATTCAAAAGACAGCCGAAAACCGGAAGTGGAATCGGGCTCACTCGAAGACGATCAGAACCGCAGAGATTTTACCATTAATGCTTTAGCCATCAGCCTGAAAAAAGATGATTTTGGCAAACTGATAGATCCTTTCGGCGGGCTGGCTGATATCGAAAAGAAGAATATACAGACACCTCTGGAACCCTCCCAGACCTTCAGCGACGATCCATTACGTATGATGCGTGCCATACGGTTCGCTTCTCAGTTGCACTACGGCATCGCTAAAAAAACATTTGCTGCTATCTGCGGGAATGCAGGCCGTATACGTATTGTAAGCCGTGAGCGGATAGCAGATGAACTGAACAAAATACTTGCGTGCCAGCAGCCGTCTATCGGGCTCGACCTTTTGTACAGGTCGGGATTGCTGGAAATAATCTTTCCGCAAATGGCCTCACTGGGAGGAGCAGAGTATATCGAAGGCAAGGGGCATAAAGATAATTTCTATCATACATTGCAGGTGGTGGATAATATTGCATTGGTATCCGGCGATCTGTGGCTGCGCTGGGCTGCTGTCTTGCATGATATTGCCAAACCTGTTACAAAGAAATTTGAAGAAGGGCATGGCTGGACATTTCACGGGCATGAAGTAGTAGGAGGGAGAATGGTGCCGAAAATATTTGCACAATTGAAACTGCCTCAAAATGAAAAGATGAAATTTGTCAGGAAAATGGTGGAACTGCATTTGCGGCCTATTTCCCTTACAAAAGAAAATATAACTGATTCGGCTATACGAAGGCTGTTATTTGATGCCGGGGAAGACTTTGATGCGTTGATGACGTTGTGCGAAGCTGATATCACATCTAAGAACAAACAAAAAGTGAAACGGTACCTGGAAAATTTTGACCTGGTACGGCGCCGGTGTGCAGAAGTGGATGAAAGAGATAAGCTTCGCAACTGGCAACCTCCGGTTACAGGCGAAGTAATCATGGATACGTTTGGTATAGCGCCGGGCCGTGAAGTGGGAATCATAAAAAATGCAATACGTGATGCGATACTAGATGGGCAGATACCGAATAATTATGAAGCGGCTTTTGCTTTCATGATGGTCAAGTCGGCTCAATTAGGTATTTCGGGAGGAAATTTATCTTGTTTCTTTTATTA
>CAZKPH010000422.1:0-1799 GCA_964554605.1 uncultured Ferruginibacter sp. | reverse complement strand
AAAATTGTTTAGAAATGTTTAACACAAAGAAAAAGCCCCGTTTCCGGAGCCTTTTCTCAATATCTGCCTGCCATATTATTCCAACACTACCCTTTCTACTTTTACGTCATTCCCGGCTATTATTTTTACGGAGTATACACCCCGTGCAAAGCGATCAGTATCTAAAGAAATCTTCTGGCCGCGTACAGTACCAGGTAGTTTTTTTGTAAATACGACTTTCCCGGCCGCATCCATTAACATTATGCTAGTGTTATCCGCATCAGTATTGCTGATAATACTGATATAGTCTCTTGCTGGGTTGGGATAAACCGTCCAGCTACTCCCTATTTTATTAAAAGTAAGGCTCACAATATTGGAATAGACAATTTTGCCATCCGTGCCAATTTGACGAATACGATAGTAATTGGTTCCTGATAACGGATTTGCATCAACGAAATTGTAATCATGGACAGATGAATTATTGCTACTTGCCAGCGTTTGCCCCAAAAGTTCAAAATTAATACCATCAATACTCCGTTCGATTTCGTATCTGGCAGTGTTGATCTCATTTACAGACCATGTTAATTTACCTGTATTATTAAATTTTTGTGCTGTAAAAGACAACCATGTCACGGGCACAGTGGAAGTAATAGTGAAATTGTTCTTGGAAATATTATAAAAAATATTCCCTACGGCCATTACTCTTATCCGTGCTGTGGAAGTATTGACATTTGGTACGGTTATATCTGCACTGCCGCTGTTAGCTGTACTTGCCAATAGTATGGTAGGATAGGTATACCCACCATCCGTTGAAAGCTGTATGGTTACATTGGCAGTACTGATAGGGCTGGCATTCGTATTTGCAACACTCCATGTAACTGTACGCGTTTCGCCGCCGAGCCATGACACACCCGTAGCAGTAGGATAAGTAACGGTGAAGGGGCCATTTGTGTTTACCGTTACGACCATCGCATCATAATTAACACCGCCGCCACCGGCTTTATTGTCTCTTGCAGTCAACCGGAAATTAATGGTACGTGCTATAGAAGGCAATATCTCACCAATAGTCGTTGTAGAATTTATTACATCCGTTATTTGTGGAAAATAACGATATGGAACCGCCTGAGGCGGGAATGACCTGAATAAAGGCGCTTTTGTTCCGCTTGGGTTATTCCAGGTAGAATAATTGGCTCCTACATCCGTCTGTTCCCAACTATAGGTAAGTACATCCCCATCAACATCAGTAGCGCTTCCGGTTAAAATAAACGGAGTAGATTTAGGGATTGTATAATCCGATCCTGCATTCACAGTGGGAGGGGTATTCCCTGTAGAAGTTGTAACAGGGCAAGTATTTCCGTCACTACTAATAGTATATGCAGTTATTTCATTAAAACTAATTGCATGGAATTGAGGGTCGGAGTGTGGTTGCAGGTCATCCGCATCACAAATGCCGGCATAAGCCATAATCGTAGAGCCGCTACCCGGTTCTGCATTGGCCGTCTTTTCGCCGTTCCCGCTGCAAGACCCAAGTTTGGAATTGAATGTATGATTGCCCCCGAATTCATGCCCCATCTCGTGAGCAACGTAATCTATATCATACGCATCGCCTACCGGAGTATCCATGCCGGTTACTCCCATAGCTTTTCCATCCGAACCGTCAAAATCATAACAAACTACCTGAAGATCCGCCAATCCACCAGCGCCTGTACTGAATGTATGCCCGATATCATAATAACTGTTCCCGATAATGTTGTCTATCTGTGTCTGGCTTTCTTCTATCAACGTATCAGGGTTATCATTACCGGTAAACGGATCGGAAG
>CAZKPH010000421.1:0-1799 GCA_964554605.1 uncultured Ferruginibacter sp. | reverse complement strand
AATAGATTCTGCCAAATGGTTCATCGATGCCATCAAACAACGGCAACATACACTCATCAGTACCATGAATGCCATCATGCAGTATCAATATAATTTTTTCTGCACTGGTGATGATACCGAAATGAAACCCATGATATTAAAAGATATCGCCGAAAAAACAAACCTGGATATCAGTACCGTAAGCCGTGTTGCCAACAGCAAATTTGTACAAACGGAATTCGGTACATACAGGCTCAAATTCTTTTTCAGCGAAAGCCTGCAGACAGACAGCGGCGAAGAAGTAAGCACCCGGGAAGTAAAAAAAATACTCAGTGACTTCATCGGAAATGAAAGTAAAAAAAACCCGCTAAGCGACGAAAGGCTTACAGAACTCTTACAAGAAAAAGGATATAACATCGCCAGGAGAACCGTAGCAAAATACAGAGAACAACTCAACATCCCGGTAGCCCGGTTAAGAAAAGAAATATGACCGCCCAACAAACAACACCCCCCGGAAACCATCATGCACAAGTAGCCTATCCGCCTGCGATACGCTTTTTTGCCCACTTGTTCTCGTATGTTTTTCATCCTCTTTTCATCCCCCTGTATGTAGTATACTTCATTACATATATCCATCCTTCCTACTTCACAGGTTTCGGTACCGCACAAAAAAACTGGATAATCATCAGAGTTGCATACATTATTGTGTTCTTGCCGCTGGTATCTATACTATTGCTTAAAGGGCTGCGCTTCATCGGGTCTATTTTCCTTAAAACCCAAAAAGAAAGAATCATACCTTACATCATCTGCGGCATCTTCTTCTTCTGGAACTACTACGTATTAAGAGAGCAGGCATTCATTCCCCGTATACTCGTATCATTTTTTTTCGGCGTATTCATCTCTTCCTCAGCAGCACTGATAGCCAACATTTATCACAAAGTAAGTATGCATGCAATAGGTGTTGGAGGCCTGTTAGGCATCTTTTTTATCATACTGCAAAGCCAAACCATGCTTATGAGTTGGCCTCTAAGCCTGGCACTCCTCATTAGCGGGCTGGTTTGTACCTCTCGCCTTATTATCAGCGACCACACACAAAAAGAAATCTATACAGGGCTGCTCATCGGCCTTGCCTGCCAGTTTGCCGGAGTTCTCGTTACCGCCTTTTGATTTTTTATGTAGCCGGCAATAGTACTCATGGCATCATCGTTGCGTCGCACTCTTGTACCGCATACCCACGAGCATCAATCCCCAAAAACGCAATTCGTTTTCATTTCAACCTTTTTTTTCGTATCTTGAGCATTACCCTTAGCCTTACGATTGCCTGCCGGAAAACAAAAAAAATAAGTAAACATGCACCTATCACCAAGAGAAACAGAGAAATTAATGCTCTTCCTGGCAGGAGAGCTGGCAGAAAAAAGAAAAGCCCGGGGACTAAAACTTAATTATCCCGAAGCCATAGCATTCATCAGCAGCCATTTACAGGAAGCCGCAAGAGATGGCAGGCACGTAGCAGAGCTCATGCAATACGGAGCCACATTGCTTACACGGAACGATGTTATGGAAGGCGTAGCCGAAATGATAGACGAAATACAGATCGAAGCCACTTTCCCCGACGGCACCAAACTGGTTACCGTCCATCAGCCCATTCGGTAACAAAAACATTACCCCACATAACTCATCAATATTTTTTCAAACCTATTATATGATACCAGGAGAATATATTTTACTGAAAGAACCCGTTATTGCCAATGCAGGCAGGAAAACAATAAAAATTACCGCCATCAATACCGGCGACAGGCCTGTACAAATCGGCTCTCACT
>CAZKPH010000420.1:0-1804 GCA_964554605.1 uncultured Ferruginibacter sp. | reverse complement strand
CCGGCAAGCAAACTGCCGTTACGATCATTGAAGCAGGTCCGTGTGTTGTTACACAGAAAAAAACCGTTGAAACAGACGGATATAATGCTCTCCAGATTGCTTTTGGCGACAAAAAGGAAAAACACTCCAACAAAGCTGAGATTAATCATTTTGCCAAAGCACAGACTTCTCCCAAAAAAGTAGTAAAAGAAATACGCGATAGCGAACTGCCGCAAGTTGTAGGTGAATCTATTACGGTAGATATATTTGCCGAAGGCGATATTGTAGAAGTAGTAGGGACTTCAAAAGGTAAAGGATTTCAAGGTGTTGTAAAACGCCATGGTTTCCACGGTGTCGGAGAACAGTCTCACGGCCAGCATGACCGTCAGCGTGCACCTGGTTCTATCGGCAACTCTTCCGATGCATCAAGAGTTTTCAAAGGAATGCGTATGGCAGGCCGTATGGGCCAGGACCGTGTTAAGTTGAAAGGCCTTAAGGTAGTTAAGATTTTCCCGGAAAAAAATTATTTATTGATTAGTGGTTCGGTGCCGGGCCATAACGGTTCAATCGTATTAATACAAAAGTAAGTATCATCATATTTTGTGCTTATCACAAAAAATCAAATAAAATGCAAGTAGATATTCTAAATATACAGGGAGCAAAAACAGGTAGAACAGTTGATTTGCCGGAGGAAATTTTTGGCGCAGAACCCAATACCCATGTTATTTACCTGGCTGTTAAACAATTTCTTGCTGCTCAGCGCCAGGGTACTCACAAGGTAAAAACCAGGGCTGAGGTACAAGGAGCATCCAGAAAATTGCATAAACAAAAAGGTACCGGCGGAGCCCGTAAGGGGAACCTTCGTAATCCTCTATATAAAGGTGGTGGTACCGTATTTGGCCCTAAGCCCCATGGTTATGATATAAAATTGAACCGTAAGGTAAAAGATCTGGCTAAGATCAGTGCTTTAAGCTTCAAGGCTAAGGAAAATGCTATTGTTGTCGTTGAAGATGTGTCTTTGGAAGCACCTAAAACCAAACAATTTGCAGGTATTCTCAGGAACCTGAAGGTAAATGATAAAAAAACCCTTTTTGTGTTGCCGGAATATAATGATAATGTGTACCTGAGTTTGCGCAATATCCCGGGAGTGAAAGGCAGCCTTTTAAGCGATGTAAATACATATGATATTGTTAATGCCAATGTACTCGTTTTCACGGAAAGTGTTGCAAAGATTTTTACTGAAGAAGAAAAAGCCGAAGCATAATTTTTTAACAAATAAGAAAATTACAAGACATTATGAAACTGTCTGAAGTTTTAATAAAGCCGATTTTATCTGAAAAGGTAAATCAACAAACCGAAAAATTGAATCGTTACGCTTTTGTTGTAAACAGAAAGGCAAATAAGCTCGAGATCAAAAAAGCTGTTGAACAGTTTTATGGCGTACAGGTTAGCGAAGTGAACACAACTGTTATACCCGGAAAAACAAAAGCCCGTTTTACAAAATCAGGCCTGCTTGTGGGACGCAAACCTGCCAAGAAGAAGGCATTTGTAACAGTTGCCGAAGGGGAGACGATTGATTTATATGGCAATATTTAATCCGTAACAAAATAAGTAATGGTGGTCAGCACCGCAAAGTTTTGACAAAAAAAAATTAAAATGGCACTTAGAAAATTCAAGCCCACAACAGCAGGAACCCGTTGGAGAATCGGTAATGCTTACGCAGAGATTACCGCGGATACACCAGAAAAAACACTGGTTGAAAAAATTAAAAGTACAGCCGGCAGGAACTCTCAGGGTAGAAGATCGATGCGTTATATCGGGGGAG
>CAZKPH010000419.1:0-1821 GCA_964554605.1 uncultured Ferruginibacter sp. | reverse complement strand
TTTTGAACTGAAATGGTTTATGCATGGTAACTATGATTTTCTGTAAAATACAATGATTAGTGAAGGAAGGTAAAGTTTTTTGAGTAGCAATTTCCTGTCAGGTTAAGAGCTGAAACAGGGTCTCTAAGCTAAACGAATTTTTTGCTGCTCATAGCATTTATCTTTTTTCATATGGGACAATCAACGATCATTCGCCCGCTGTTTCTACAGTGGGCCAATTTTGGAACTCAAAGAATTATTTCAGTGAAAAACTGAACGATTTTTTTCATATATAAATGTAAGCAATAGTTTAAACCTGCTGTTTCCACAGCGGGTTTTTTATTAGTAGGAGTTATTACATTTATAAGGATGAAAAGCTTCTGGTTCCGGCAGGAAATTCAGGCATCGGGAAGTGAAAAAAACTTATAGAATTTTGTTTTACGGCAATGGTAATGTGAAATTTAATTGTACTTTTGATTCATATTTAAAGTATTAACGGTTCTTGTTTTCCACTCGGCTTTTGAAAATATTGAATCTTTCGTGTGACCTCCCATATGTTTAATGCCGGATTCATGTAATAGTGAAAAAAACTTCAACTTCGGAAGTATAAAATGCAGGGCCATAGCTGCATCAGGCATTCAAAAAATAAGAAGGAAAATTATGTTTAACACTGAGGGGCTGTATTGGCAGTTCTCTCATAAAATGACTACGTATATGCTGAATTTTGATGCCGTAATCTTCGATATGGATGGTGTTATCACAAAAACGGCTGTTGCTCATTCTCATGCATGGAAAAACATGTTTGACGAATATCTCCGTTACCGCGAAAAAAAATATGGAGAATCTTTCCATGAATTTACCCATGCTGAGGATTATTTATCTTATGTAGACGGCCGGCCTCGCTATAAAGGTGTCGAAGCTTTCCTGCTCTCCAGAGGCATTAATATCCCGTTCGGCTCTCCCGATGATTTGCCAGCCAGCGAAACAGTATGTGGTTTGGGGAACCGCAAGAATGAGATATTCAACAAAGTACTGGAAGAAGAGGGAGTAGAAGTGTACAATTCAACAATCCTTTTGATAGAGGAACTGATCCGGAGGGATGTGAAGATCGGGTTGGCAACATCTAGTAAAAATTGTGATATTATTTTAAAGAAAGCGGCTATTACACATTTATTCGCAACAAAAGTGGATGGCATTGTTTCTGCTGAAATGGGGCTTAAGGGCAAACCCGAACCGGATATTTTTACTACAGCAAGCGATAATCTGGGGGTTAAATACCGTAAAGCGATTGTTGTAGAGGATGCTGTGTCTGGTGTACAGGCCGGTGCAAAAGGCAAATTTGGCCTTGTGATAGGCATTGCAAGGGAAAATAATGCTCATGAATTGAAATCCAATGGAGCGGATTTTGTTGTGGGAGACCTTTCCGAAACAAGCATCAATGAAATCAATAAACTCTTTTCCCTGAAACAGGAAAAGAAATAATAAACCCTTTTACTCTTAATCCTATAAAATAAATACAATGAAAAAGAAACCTCATCTAAGTTTTTGGCAATTATGGAATATGAGTTTCGGGTACTTCGGTATCCAGTTTGGCTTCCAGTTACAGAACGTAAATGTGAGCCGTATCTTTCAATCGTTGGGTGCCCAGATAGATACTATTCCCATACTTTGGATCGCAGGTCCGGTAACCGGTCTGTTGGTTCATCCTATAATAGGCCATATGAGCGATAAGACATGGAACCGTTTAGGGCGCCGTAAGCCATATTTTCTGGTGGGGGCACTCTTGTCTTCTTTTGCTCTCTTATTAATGCCCAATTCATCAGTCCTTTGGATAGCAGCAGG
>CAZKPH010000418.1:0-1835 GCA_964554605.1 uncultured Ferruginibacter sp. | reverse complement strand
AATGCGATCTTAATAAGAGCAATATGAGAATTGGACGGCAAAGGTAGGGAAAAAATCAATTCACAATACAAAAAACTAAATAAGATTTATTTCTTTGCAGTGTTTACATGCTAGAAACCTGAATTCGTAGTTGCCTTGCGCAAATAGTGCCAGGAAGAATCACTCAATAGGGCAGGATATGGCCGTTTCGATGAAAGTTTCCTTACTAGGATCGCCCTTTCTTTAGAATTAGGATGGGTACTGAGCCATTCAAGGATCTCCGGAGTATCTCCATGTGACTGCTGCAGTTTGTCAAAAAAATCTGCCATTGGTAGAGGGTTAATGCCGGCAGTCGTCAAATATTGTACTGCTTTTGTATCGGCTTCAGTTTCCTGTGTTCTATCAAATTTTCCCGAGGATAATTCTTTTAAAACTGTTTTGATGATACCCAGGTTATCTCCGCCAAAAAGCATGGCGACAGATAGTGCTATTTCCTTTACCATCCTTTTTTTGATGTGGCCGCTTTCAATATGTCCGATTTCATGGGCAATAACACCCGCCAGCATCTCCGGATTGTTACATTGCGCTATTAAGGCAGTATTTACCATTATATTGCCGCCCGGCAGGGAGTACGCATTTATTTCAGGATTTTGATAGATGTAAATATGTATTGTAGCAGTATCTATTTTATTGCTGATGCAAATTTTTCGTTTTATTGTGTCAACGATCTTTTTTACGCTTTCATCGGATATACTGCGATTCTTTAAGCCGTATGCTTTGATAAAAACATCCGACATGGCTTTTTGCCGTTTAGCGGAGAAATTTTGAGCATGAAGCCATTTAGTCCATGGCAATTGGGCAAGGCCCATCCAAATAAGAAAGAAGCTCCCGGCAAAAACAATAAACTGAATGGCTAATTTTTTCATCGCTTACCGGGTTTTATTAAGCGGTTGGTAAGGGCGCCCCAAAACCACCATTCTTTATGGTGTCCTTTGCGTACTGCAATTGCAGCAGAAATGTTCAGGATGATTTCTGTTACATTGAAGATTATTATGGTAAATACATATCCCATGTAAGTGTTGGTCAGCGGAGCATTACCTGTAATTATCTTAATAGTCCACCCAAATGCAACCGAATTCATAAAGAAAATAGTGACTTGGGAAAGTAGTGCCTGTGTGCAGTGCCATTTCACATAGTATGTAGCCTTTCTGTTGAGCAGGAAAAATAATATGGACGCCAGCAGGTTAATAATAGGTAATGGTAAACCTGCCATTACAGCTATAACCGACATCAGGTAGCCATTCGATGCCTTCTCCCTTTCATCCTCTCTTGGATTGTAAGATGCTAAATTGTTTACAGGTGTTTGTAAATATTCCATATCCAGTTAACTATAATAATAAGGGCTAATGCAATTGCCTGTATCTTGTTCTGTTTGAGCCTGTTTTCAACAATATGCATAGAACTATACAAGGTGCACTTGTTAGTCACTACATCAGCAATCAGCCAAACAGGTAGTATTATCATGGCTGCTAATGCCGGGTATCCAAATGGGTTGATGAGAAAAGCTTGGTTCCAGTTTCCTTTGGTAATTGCATTAATAGACCTCGTAGTGCCGCAAGCGGGGCAGGGCATACCCGTAACAGCTTTCAGAATGCAGATGTTTAAATGCTGTACGTTATATAGTATTGATAAAGCAAACCAAAGCCATCCGGCAAATACAAAAAGGCCCCACCAGCTATAAAACCGTTTTATACTGGTAGAATATGCCATATACATTACAAAAGAGCCATTTGAACTTTTTGCATATTCAATTCTCTCGTGCGTCCCATAACCAGGAACCAGTCTACGATTGTCCA
>CAZKPH010000417.1:0-1836 GCA_964554605.1 uncultured Ferruginibacter sp. | reverse complement strand
CAATCTTTAAAAGGATTTCACACAAACTGTGTGATCAAATTCAATTTTATGGCAGTATTACACAACAGAGTTTCGCAGGCGGAACTTAAGAAACGCTTGTATGAAGAAAAGGGGCTGCGTACAACCATTTCCTTTTATAAGTATTTCCCTATACAAAACCCACAGTTATTCCGGGATGGCCTATATGAGAGATTGTCAGCGTTAAATGTTTTCGGCCGTATTTATGTTGCACATGAAGGTATCAATGCCCAGATTAGCGTTCCTTCAGAAAATTTCGATTTGCTGAAGGATGTGCTGTATTCGGTACCTGCATTAAATAGTATGAGGCTGAATGTTGCTGTTGAGGATGATGGCAGGTCTTTTTGGGTATTGAAAATAAAAGTAAGAGCGAAGATAGTGGCGGACGGTATAACAGACCCGGATTTCAGCATGGAGAACAAGGGCAGGTATGTGAATGCGAAAGAAATGAATCATTTGCTGGAAGATGAGAATACGATTGTAATTGATATGCGCAATCATTATGAGTATGAAATAGGGCATTTTGAGAGGGCAATAGAAATACCCAGTGATACTTTCCGGGAACAATTGCCGCTGGCTGTGGAAATGATGAAAGAGCATGCCGATAAGAATATTGTTATGTATTGTACCGGGGGTATTCGTTGCGAGAAGGCAAGTGCATATATGCTTCATCATGGTTTTCGGAATGTGTTCCATTTGGAGGGGGGGATCATTAATTATGTGCGGCAGGCAAAAGCGGATGGAATGGATATAAAATTCTCAGGCAAAAATTTTGTGTTTGATAACAGGCTGGGGGAGCGCATTACCGATGAAGTGATTGCACGGTGCCATCAATGTGGCAAACCTGCCGATACACATACCAATTGTAAAAACAATGCATGCCACCTGTTATTTATTCAATGTGAGGCATGTGCTGCCGAGTATGACGGATGTTGCTCTAAAGAATGCAGGGATGTATTCCAATTGCCTGAAGCAGAGCAAAAGTTAATAAGGAAAGGGCAGGATAAAGGGATTATGATATTTAATAAGAGCCGTCAACGGTTGAAAAAAAATTGTACTGAATAGGCAGTGTGACGAAAGAAATATTTGGTTGGTTCAGTAAAGATATGCTGTACAAGAGTGCGACGCCACTGCTGTTGAGTGATGCAATGATGCTGGTAACATAAAAATTATTCTTTTGAAATGGGAGCTCTACCTGATAATATTGAGATGTTTGCTTATTATTTCCCCGTTTGCCTGTAAACGTATGATATAATTTCCATCGGGAAGATTACTTAATGATAACCATTTTTGATAGACGCCCTTTCTGCTGTATTCATTCAGCAGCCTGCCGGCAAGTTGGCCTTTGCTGTTGAAAATATCAATGCATACATTTCCATTGCCTGGCAGGCTGTACTGGATATACAGATTGCCAGGTGTAGGATTGGGGCTTACTGTCATTTGAATTTTTTTGTCGGGAATGGCATTGATCCTGATTATATTGCTGTAAGTGATATGCCCGCCGATATCTATTTGTTTCAATCGGTACTGGCATGATGTTCCGGAGAATGAAGGGTCTGTAAAATTGTATTGGAAGGTTCCTCCGGCATTCTCTTTGTTGCAGGCAATAAAACCAATAGATTGCCATTGTTCTGCGTTGCTGCATGTTCTTTCTATATACCAGCCTTTGCTGCTGATATCGTTGGCTGCGATCCATGAAAGTTGGGCATGGCCATTGGCAGCGGTACCGCTAAACGAGAGTATTTTTAGGGGTACAGGTTTATACCCGGCTGCAAGATTATTGAGATACACTTCAAGCATAGTATACCCGCTAATCGG
>CAZKPH010000416.1:0-1922 GCA_964554605.1 uncultured Ferruginibacter sp. | reverse complement strand
AGTGAAGCACTCGAAAGTCCAGTAAGCGTATAGTTGATATAAGGGGTTGACAGGTGCACATGATACACATCGCCGTCTATCCCATTACATCCACCGTAGTCTATCTTGCTGGAAAGAGCGCTGCTTGCGGCAATCGGTGCATTGGTGGAAATAGTGGTGGATACCCCCAATACCGTTCCGCAGGCATCGGTAATTTGTGCACTAAGGCTTCCGGCTGCAAGGTTATAAACTGTGTCGCCCTTCACAACCGGCGTACCGCTACCGGCTGGTGCGGAAATAACCGTTACCGTATAAGGCGCACGGCCTCCGCTTGGCGCCATTTTCACGGCATTATTGTTCGCACAGATACTTTTAAAAATAACAGGGCTGTAGCTCAAAGCCGCAGGCGCCGTACCGCCTACTGTGGCGCTTTTTGTAATTGTTGTACCATTACAGTCAGTAATGCTGATGGTATAAGTGCCCACAGGCAGCGCTGCAAATATATTACTGCTTTGCGTTGGGCGTGTTAGCGGCCCGGCTGTGATCGCATAGCTATAGCCGGTGCCATTGGGCGCCGATGGGTTTAGCCAGCCATTTGTGGCATTAACAGTAATTGTACCATCATTGCTGGTACAATTAATATTGGTAACTACAGTAGTAGCAGTTAATGCAGTCCCCGTGTTGGCACATTGTGCATTGGGTTTGTACAAGCCAGCATACAGAGTACCAAAATGAATTGTAAAGACCTTTTCATGTTTGTTTGTTTTGTTGTAAAAAAAATATCAGTTGAATACTTGATCGATTTTGCAGGGAATTGGCAGAGTTTGATATTTGTATAAACGTATATCGAGCGCAAAGTTGAGATTATGCTCTTTGTAAAATCTGGCTAGTTTATAATAGAGGTTGTTTTTTTTATAAAACCCTATATTGAACTTGTATGGAACCTTGTATATCCATGGCCGGGAATATGTGGGCAAAGGAAAATTAAAAGTTGAGATAGTTGTTGAGCAGGCTTTGCCTGCTGACGGGCTGCCGGATGGCAACGGATGCCCCGCTGAGGGTTTGTGCACGGGTTTTGTGGCGGAGCAGTAGTGTACAGCCGGTGCTGCTGCCGGGGGATGCTCAGCGGCTGAGAGCCCCTGTGTACAAATGTACCGGGTACGTTGTTGGAAACTATTCAGGGCGCTTATGCCGGAAATTCCACCCCTACTCTAAACCGTTTGCCAGTATGGAATTGCAACGGGCTGCTTTGAGGCGGTGTTTCAGGATATCCTGATATGCCGCTGAATGGTACCAGGCATTGAAATCTTCTTCGGTATTGAAGTGTATTAAAACAACTTTTGTTGCATCCCAGGAACCTTCTAATAATACGGGGGCACTGTCTACGGCTAAATACCTGCCATTAAATTGTTTGAATACCTCCCCGGCTTTTGCGAGATATTTCTGATATTCTTCCGGGTCGTCGATCGTTATCTGGGCTATAAAAAACCTGCTCATTGCAAATGGTTTAACGGATGTATAGAATTTATCAATGCAAATAATTTTTCATAGGCACTACGAGTACGGGTACCGGCGAATGGCGGATGATGTATTCTGCCGTACTGCCCATGAGTATATGGTCTAATCCTGTACGGCCATGTGTTCCTAATATTATCATACATGCTTTGGATTCTATGGCATAACTGATAATGTCTTTTTTGGGATCGCCTACGAAAACAAGCATTTCTATGGCTACATCGGGATGGGCTGCAATGATCTTTTCGAGGGAGGTACGTGCTTTGTATTCTCTCGCTTCCCACTGATCGGTAAAATCCATACCGGTATCTACAGGCATGTATTCGATATTCTTATTGATAATAGTAACGAGTTCTACTGCTGCATTCATTTTCTTTGCCAGGTTTAATCCGGCATCGATTACGATATCTTTATGTGCATTCAGGTCT
>CAZKPH010000415.1:0-1942 GCA_964554605.1 uncultured Ferruginibacter sp. | reverse complement strand
CTGGAAACGATTATGGATGCTATTGAACAAAGCAAAAAATTCATGCTGAAAGGGCGGCATCATTTTATGACAGTCATTGACAAATGATGAACTTATCCCGGGAAAAACAGTGAGCGCAACTCTTCAAGGTCATGGGTTTTGATTTTTCCATTGAGCATTAACCTTACCTGGCGCCTTCTTAGGGCTGCTTCATATAGTTTTTGTTCTTCTTCTGTTTCCGGGATTATTTCTGGTGCCGGTTGTGGTTTGCCACCTGCGTCAACTGCCACAAATGTAAAATAAGCTTCATTGCTTTTATACCTGTGTTTTTTCAAAGCATCTTCCCCCCATGCTACTATATGGACTTCCATACTTGTTTTAAAGGTGCGTGTTAGTTTGGCCTCAATATGTACGACATTCCCAATCCGGATCGGATGATCAAAAGACATATTGTCGACGGATACCGTTACACAGGGAGCATCTGTATGTTTCATAGCGGCCATTGCCGCTGCAATATCCATCCAATACATCAGGCGACCGCCCATAAGGTTGCCAAAATGATTGGTATCGTTAGGTAATACCAATTCGGTCATTATCACTATGGATTCACTTACTTTTTTGGACATTGTTTTTTTTTCAAAGATAACAAGCCAGGATAATTTTCTTCTTTTTATTTGTATAAAGCCAAAATGGTTTTGTACATTTAATGAACAATTCTTGTAAAAACTAACGCTTTTATGATCTCATTCGATAATACTGAATGTGCTTTTGCTTACCAATCTACCGCTGCCTTAAAAAAAGCCAAATTCCTTTACTCACTTATCGCCAGGCCCTGGATAGTTAAAATAGTTGTTTCGGTTGTTCCTTCAGCGATCCGGTGGCGATTCCCGTTTACACGTATGTTAATACGAAGTACGGTGTTCAGCCAGTTTGTTGGGGGCGAAACACTAACGGAAACGATCTCTGTTACAAGTAAACTGGAGAATTATGATGTGAAGGTGATACTCGATTACGGAGTAGAGGGAGGAAAGAACGGTGAAGAGGGGGTTGACCATGCTGCCGGGGAGTTTATTAAAGTGATTGACCATGCAGCTACACAGGATAATGTGCCTTATATCAGCATAAAACTTACGGGGATCATTCGTATGGAATTGCTTGAAACCGTTGATGCGGCAATGAATAGAAGTGCGGGCAATCTGATGAACCGTTACTCGGCAGCCTTGGAATCGTTGGGCAAACCGGATAAAGAGGAGTGGAACCTTGTTAGAGAAAGGGTGGAACGGATTTGTGAAAGAGCGGCATTTAAAAATGTTGCAGTATTGATTGATGCTGAAGAAACATGGATACAGGGGCCTGTAGATGCGCTTACTATATTAATGATGAAACATTACAACAAAAAGCAGGCACTTGTTTACAATACGTTACAAATGTACAGGCATGACCGTATCCAGTTTTTACAGGAATGCTGTAGTATTGCCAGGCAACATGAATTTATACTGGGTACAAAATTGGTAAGAGGTGCTTATATGGAGAAAGAACGTGAAAGGGCTGTCATTATGGGATACCCGTCACCCATCCAGTCTGATAAGGAATCCACCGACAGGGATTTCAATGCTGCTATCCTGTACTGCCTCGATAATCTGGAATATACGGCTGTAATGGTATGTACGCATAATGAATATAGTAACGCATATACAGTCGAACTTATGCAACAAAAAGGTATTCCGCTCAATAGCCATCATGTCCACTTTTCGCAATTATATGGTATGAGTGATAACATTACTTTTAACTTGGCAAAGTATGGATGCTCAGTAAGCAAATACCTCCCTTTCGGGCCAATTCGTGAAGTTGTGCCCTATCTGATGCGAAGAGCCCAGGAGAATACTTCTGTCGGAGGGCAAACAAGCCGGGAACTTACAATGATAAAAAGAGAACTGAAAAGAAGGAATGGGCTATGATGTAT
>CAZKPH010000414.1:0-1955 GCA_964554605.1 uncultured Ferruginibacter sp. | reverse complement strand
AGTGGTGGAGGTTGAGCTTGCCAAGTATTTGTTTTAGCTGGCTTTCCAGTACCCATGCATTTAATTCATCCAGTTTGTTCATAAGCGTGGTCAATTTCTCAATGTCGTCCGGAGATTTTTCCAGCCATATTTCATATTCCTTTACTGCCTGAATAACAGGGTTATCGGAATTGAGAATATTGTCCCAGATACTTTTTTCTTCACACAACAGATTATCCTGTTGCAGCATAATTACTTTGATGTCCTTATGTATCCATATACTGCCCTCGTCAGGCGTATCCAGCCCGGCTATAATTTTCAGTAGCGTAGATTTTCCACTTCCGTTCCTGGCAACAAGGGCAATTTTATCTCCTTCTTCAATATAAAAACTGATCTTGCCGAATAATTGCCTGATGCCGTAAGACTTGCTGATATTTTCTATAGATGCGTAATGCATAGGCACAAAAATAACAGCAAAGATTTATTTTGCGCTATGAATATTTATTGAAGGGATCATTTGTTTCTTTTGGGCCTGAGGACAAGGCCTATGCTGAAATTCATGGATAAGGGCAGTTTCTTGTAGGGAATGCCTTCGGTATCTTCAATATCAAAATACACGGAAAGTATCTGTATGAGTTCTTTGTAATCAAAGCCTTTGTGTCCATGGTCACTTCTTTCCACTTTGTGGATCTTTCCAAAAGTTGTATAAAGGACTTCTTTAAATGAGTAAGTTTCATCTTCTCCCTGTGTCATTTTTTTCCAAATGAATTTTGCCAGAAAGAATAAGCCGCTTTCATTAGGAATAGTTACAAAACAATATTGTTTTGTTGAAGCTGCCAGAATTTTTATATAATTTATCAGGTCATCTGAGCGAAGGTGTTCCAATACTTCCTGGCAAATAGAAATATCAAAAGTTTTGCCCTGCGGGTTAAAGTGGCCGGGCTGTGTACACTCAAAGAATGTAAATTCGGGATGGCCTTTCCATGCATTCCTGGCAAGTTCGAGGCCGTTTTCCCAATTCGCATCATATCCTTCAAATTTGGCGGGATTATTAAGATAATAAATTGCCTTGCCGTCATAACAGCCCAGTTCCAGTACCGAATTATTAGTGAGTTTAAGCAGATCGGTTTTTTGCTGTAGCCAAAAGTATCTTCCTAAATGAAGTCTGCCTCTGAATGTGTTCTTATTCAGCAATCTCTCATTATACGGTTTGGACAAACTTTCATAAGCCATATAGAAAAATTTTACTTAAGCAATAGAAATTTTTTCTCGCAGAACAGTTGCAAACTTATGGTAAAATCATAATTTGTAAATACAATTAAAAAAATAGGGTTGATGAAAGATTGTGATGTATACTGTATGGCAGGTGGCGCCAGTCGATCTGGCGATCCGTGTCTTAAAGATATTTTATCCGACATTTAGCCAAATACCGGGAAAAACAAGAAATTAATACTATCAGTAGCTCGTGATTGTAGTTTTTTTCAAAAAAGCTATATTTCTCTTAGTTTAAAAAGGGCGAAAACTCAAAAAAGAATAGGATATTTGCAATATATAAGCAATTTAATTACAAAAATCCCATTAAGTTGCTTAATTTAACACTTTGAAAATTTGAATAATAGTTATTTCCCCAGTTAAAAGAAAAAGTTTTAATATTCATCCAATTCTACTCAATTTATTTACCGGATCTTCTACATTGATATTGTATTCTTACAGTTTGTACGAACTATCCGTTAAATCTAACTAATTTCGCAAACATTTTCCGGGGTACCCGGTATAGAAAAAAAGAAAACTATGAAGTTGGTAAGGTTATTAATGATTATAGTATTATGTACGGTTCTTGGCGTGTTTCAAGGTCATACACAGTCTTTGTCTTTGACAGACATGAGTGATCTCAGCAATGTCAAAATAGATTCATACAGCGATGACGAGATTATTGATTTTTATAATAAAGCTATTGAATCTGGCTTTTCTGAGAG
>CAZKPH010000413.1:0-1964 GCA_964554605.1 uncultured Ferruginibacter sp. | reverse complement strand
TGCTACCTTCCGGTCCTGGGGGAGTTCAGCAGGAGCTGGTCGTATAAGACTTGCCAGTGCAAAGATAAGGAAGAAATACCATAAACATGCAATCATAAATACCATAATAGGCAGGATGAGAATCTGGCTTAAAAACTTATACCCGGTTTGTCTGTCCGGGAACTGACTTTTGCCACACCTATTAGTTGATCTGACTGATCCGTAAAAGACCTGTAATATACTAATATGGTATATGTATTTTCCGTTTCATAATAATCACCATCAATAAGGGTTCGCCCTACAGGGTCATTTTTATCTGCCAGCATGTACCCGTAACTATAATAACCTTGTTTGAGATAAAGGCTACATTCATACAATCCTGTTTCCGTATTGAATTGCATCCGGCTGTTTGAATCCAGCTTATAATCTGTCAACTGGCCAAAAAGAAAAATATCTTTTTGCTGATAGGGCATATGGTTTGGTGGCAAGTAGGAAAAATGTACAGTGGCATAATCACCCTGTGTATAAGGGTTGATAGTCTCATAAGTAATAGCCTGGTACAGGCCATTATAATCCTGGTAGTAGAGATAACGCTGGCTGCTTCTGTCCATATCTGCATGTACATATATTTCTGTCGCATCTTTTTTATAATCTGCTTTCTGTACCCTGTCGCTCTGCAGCCGCAAGCTTCTCAGGTCAAGCCATCGCCATTCCTTTCCTCCGGAAAAAACAAAATTAGATTCATTGTTATAATCCAGCACTTTCCCCCGGATGAAAGTAGGAGGCGCATTCCCCTGGGCATTGTCCCACCTGTAATTCTGCAATACCAATACTTTTACCTGCTGGGCAGGGTTGAAAGCATTCAGGCCTTCAATACTAATTGAAAACCGTACTCGTTGGTGCGTTTTAAATGTGCCAGGCGTAAAGGGCTGTACTATCTGGGCAGATATAGAGGATTTATTCTCAAGAACCAGCATCCTGCGGGTAAATACAAGATTAGAGGTGTCCCCATCCAAAAAAACTTTCAGGATATAGTTGCCGCTTCTTGCAGGCAAGGCATTCTCTTCGGGAAGATAAACCTGGTAATGTGTATAGCGGGTATAAGCAATCGAAGAATAGCGATAGTTTGTAATACGCTGTTGTGTGAACCCTTTGATAAAATCGAACGGACTCAGGTTTACAGGTTCCCAATTGTAATCACAAAGCTGATATGTATAATAATAAGATTTAACATTTCCATCCATATCATCAAAATGAAGTTCAAGCCTGTCGCTGGTATTCAATTTGTAAACGGGCATAGATAATTCATCTCCATATACATGAAACCGTACGGAACGTATATTTTTTTGAAAGATCATATCCGGTTCCGGCTGAGAATATACTACGGCCTGTGATGCCGCGAAAAGAATACAAAAACATAAAACTTTAAAATAGTACATAGAGTAATTAAATATTTTTACTTTTGAAAGATACTAAAATTATACCGATTGGATATTGCGGCTTTCATAGCAAAAAAAATTGCCTTTAACCGTCAAAAGACTTTTTCCAGGTTCATTATCCGGCTTGCTATTGCTGCCACTGGTATCAGTGTAGCCGTTATGATAGTAGCGGTAAGTTTTGTCAATGGATTCCAGAAAGAGATCAGTAATAAAGTATTTAGTTTTTGGGGAAATATCAGGGTACAGCAGGAAGTGGAAAGCAAGGTAAACATTGCAGAAGAATTGCCAATAACAGCAAACGACAGTATTGTATACGATATAAAACATATTCCGGGTGTCCGTACTGTAGAAGCTTACGCTACCAAATCTTCTATTATCAAATTCAGGTCGGAAATCGAAAATGTCCTTTTAAAAGGGATAGATAGTTCTTTTGATTTTTCCCGGTTGGGCAGTTTCTTACAAAAGGGCAGTTGGCCCAGGTTCAAAAATAACGGGTACAGCCCGGATATCTGCCTTTCCGTTTACACAGCAAAGCAGCTTCAGGCC
>CAZKPH010000412.1:0-1970 GCA_964554605.1 uncultured Ferruginibacter sp. | reverse complement strand
AGTGCGCCGTATTTTTTGAAACCGGTAATGCCAAGGCCCTGCCATTTTTATCAGCAATGGAAAAAAATTGTTGATGGCTTTTCTCCGGAAATATTTCAAACGGATTTTGTTGAAAATGCCGACCTTGCCCACACGCTCCCTTCATCTGTAAAAAAGGTAATGGTGGTGCATGATATCAGGTATGCTTCAGCGGAACTCCATGCAAAAAATTTATTTTCTGAAGAATATGCCAATTATCTTAGGAAAGTTTTACAAACAAAAGAAGTTGCCTGCCTGAATAGTTTTGATGCTTTGATTGTGTTCAGCCGGGAGGATTTTGACAAATTATCACAATTTATTTCCCCCGATAAAATCTTTATATCTCCATTTGCTGTAGATGAGGATTTGTTTAATGGTAAACTTTTACATGCTGAAAAATACAGGAAATTGATCTTTATAGGGCCAGATACACATTATCCCAATGTGGAAGGCCTTCTTTGGTTTGTTCAAAACATACATAAGGAAATATATGTAAAGTATAAGATCGGGCTGGATGTGGTTGGGCGTTGGTCTGAAGAAGGGAAAGCCAGATTTGCAGGCTATGAAGGCGTCCGGTTTGTAGGGTTTGTAAATAATATCCGGGATGCTTTTAATGAGGGAATAATGATCGCACCTTTAAGAGGCGGTAGCGGCATACGTACCAAGATTATAGAAGCATTTGCCATGGGTATTCCTGTTATATCCACTTCCATAGGTGCAGAGGGATTATCTGCACAACATCTGCAAGAGATAATGATTGCTAATACTGTTGAGGAATTTATTGCAGCAATTGATATGCTTATTAATAGAACAGTAGATATTGATAGCATGGCGGTTAAGGCACATGCATTGGCAAAAGAATTATTTTCACCAGGGAATGTTTATAAACGAAGAAATGAAATATTCCATACGATTACCAAAACTTAATTGCAGTAGTAGGGTTCGTATGTTTATTGCAATGAATTGATAATATGCTGGTAACAGTAGTTATACCTGTAAAGAACGGAGGTGGCATTTTCAAAAAATGTTTGCAGTCGATTGCCGGCCAGACATATAAAAATATCGAGATACTTGTTCTTGATTCCGAATCGGAAGATGATAGCAGGGAACTTGCGGCATCATTTGGTGCCCGGGTTATAAATGTTCCTTCCGGCACTTTTAACCATGGGCTTACCCGCAATCTGGGTGTTGAAAATGCATCTGGAGATTGTATCCTCTTTACAGTTCAGGATGCTTCATTAGCCGATGAGTATATGCTCGAAAAAATGGCACACCATTTTACTGATACGGATGTAATGGCCGTATGCGGGCATCAGGCCGTACCGCACGACAAGGATAAGAACCCTCTGTTATGGTTCAGAAGGTACACCGAGCCTCAGGCACAGGTAAGATATTTCCCTGCCAGGGGTTCTTTCGAAAAATTGCCATTATCCTCCCAGGTCCAATATTCGAGGTGGGACGATGTAATAGCTATGTATAGAAAAGAAGCTTTACAACTGCAGCCGTTCGTTTCTACAGAATTTGCCGAAGATTGCGTTTGGGCTAATCAGGCTCTGAAGCAGGGATGGAAACTGGTTTATGACCCCGCTGTGGTTACTTGTCATTATCATCACCGGGATTACGGTTATGCTTATAATGTGGCTTTCGCTGTTAATTATCATTTTTTATATTTTTTTGGGTACAAACCACCGATCCCTTTTTCCTTGAAAAAAATTTTACAGGTGCCGTATATTTTATTTAGAAATCCTGAACTGTCTCTCCGGGAGAAACTTTTCTGGATATACAGCAATTACATGGAAATACTCGGTAATTTTATATCACATGTGGATTTCCGTTTACATTGTTTATTCATGAGTATTGCCGGTGTGGAGAAACGGTATAGGAAAATATGTAAAGCCGTTCCTATGGGAAAACAAAAAAACAGTTAGATGGAAAAACTGGTTAGCGTATTA
>CAZKPH010000411.1:0-1973 GCA_964554605.1 uncultured Ferruginibacter sp. | reverse complement strand
ATGCTCATTTTAAGAATGATATCAATGATGCCGATGGCGAAAGCAAATCGTACCCCATGGGTACCATCAGCTATGTATGTAAGCCTAAGGGCAGATTTTCGTACGGTGTAGGCCTGTTTACCGAAGGTGGAGCAGGTGCTGATTTCAAGTTGAATCATAAATTATTTGTAGATGAGTCAGACAATTATGTCCCCCAAACCTATCACTCCGTATTAGCTACGCTGGACGGAGGTATCTCCGCCGCTTATCAGATCAATAAAAAATGGTCAGTAGGCGTTACTACACAACTTGTGTATTCGCAATTTGAGTTTGGGGCGCCTCTAAGCCTTTCGCCTTCCTTACTAAAGGGTGTTATTAATCCGCTTACCGGGTATACATTTGCCAATATGTTTGGCGATGCGCCACCAGCAGGCCTCGGTTATTCCGAACTTACAGCCGTAGCCAAAAACGAAGGACTGGTAGCATTCGGTTTTTCCGGTAAGATCGGCGTGGCCTACAAACCTTCCGAATCGCTTTCTTTCGGGTTGAATTATACATCGCCTACCACGCTTAATTATAAAAATGGCACTACGGATCTGGATATGTCTTATCAGTTCAATAATGCATTTGAAAGAGCTGTAGCCGGTGCCATGCTGCAATACAACCTTACAGAAGCACAGGCACAGGCTGCTGTATTGCAGCAATATTCCGCCGCAGGTATAGATATCACCAAAGGAGTAAAAGACCATTATGCCGCAGGTGCCCGGATGAAGCTTCCCCAATCCATTGCCGGCGGAGCATCCTTCACTATCGGTAAACATACAAGGGTAGGGTTAGATGCAGAATGGGTCAACTGGTCGGATGCTTATACAGCATTACAGGTGCATCTCTCCGATGGTACCAATCCTAATATCAATCATTTTGTTGGCACCAGCGGCTTAATCGATTTTCCCTTCCCGCTCAATTGGAAAGATGCGGTCGTGATACGCACCGGGGGTGAGTATGTTATCAACAGCAGGTTTGTTTGCAGGGCAGGTTATATGTACGGTAGCAATCCTATACCCTCCAATACGGTTTTCCCGGTTATCCCTGCCGTAATTCAGCACCACATGACATTAGGTGGCTCTGCCAGGTTGTGCAAGAAAAAAGACATGATGCTGAACCTCGCTTATGAGCATGGGTTCAAGAGTACGGAAACAGCCAGTAGCGCCAGTTTGTTAGGAAACCAGTACAACAATAGCCAGACAAGCCTTTCTGCCGATGTAATTCACCTTTCACTTTCGTGGAGCCTTAAATAAAAAACACCAGGCAATCGCTTATATTTATAAAGGCGAAAATGCCTTAAAGCTGAAACAGGTAATACTGTTTCGGCTTTTTTATTATTCCGGTCATCCTTATTCGGTGGCTATAAATTTGTAATGTATAACTGTTTATTAGTTAACAGTGCAGGCGTACGCCGGGTAAAGTCAGCCAGCAGATTGGCCAACTACGCAAACGGCGTATATCCTCCTGGAAAATACAGGTTGGTATTGAAGCAGGGAAGAGGTTGCAGCAGTATTACGGTAAACATAAACGGCAGGGTATTAAATTACTATTAAATGCCGAAATAAATATTTACCCTGATAAAAATCCGATATATTTGCTTAAATAAACCTTATGTTTTTATATTTCTAAATCATATTTTATGAAAAAAATTTACATACTATTTGTTTGTAGTTTGTTTTCCGGTTTTCTTTTTTCACAAACATGCCCCACTCTTTTAGGCAGTATGATCGATGCCTGTAACGCCAGTTCATTCGAAGGCGACAATGAATTTATTGTACTCAAGAACGGGACATCTGTGGTAAAACCCGCAGATATTACAATCAATTACGGTTCTTCCACACCACCCAGCAATTCTCCTACAACTGTATTTTCCAACCTCACCGGCACGTATACATCGGCAGAGAGTACATATATAGCCAAGCTCAATGCGGCAATCACTACCTGTACTA
>CAZKPH010000410.1:0-1980 GCA_964554605.1 uncultured Ferruginibacter sp. | reverse complement strand
TAGAGATAGTAAGGCCGGATAAGGCTAAGGAAGTTAAGAGTGTGGTGATAGAGTAGAAAAATAAAAATATTTTAAAAAAAAAGGTTAAATTAGAAAAAAAGATTATCTTCGTTCGGAGAAATACTACATTCAGACAAAAAATAGGTGTAGTATTCCTCCGAGAAGAGAATTTAAAGTCCTGTAATATTTTTTGAAAAGCCATGTAAACAAAATGCGATAACGCAAAAATTGATATTCATGAAACAAATTAAAGGATTGATTAACAAATTACTTGTATTCTTATTTGTATTATCTCCTGTAAGTTTAATGGCTCAGATTGGTAACCCTGGTGATATTGATGCTCCCGGAAACCCGGATGCCCGGCCACAGGATGTGCCGTTTGACGGGAGGTTGAGTTGGTTTTTGATTGCTGCGGGTTTGATTTTGGCGGTAGTGGTTTTGCGCAAATATATTAATCGCAAGCAGGTTGCCTGATAAGTTTAGTTAATTACGTAAATGTATATACGAAAAGTTGTTTCGAAGAATATTCGAAACAACTTTTTTTTTGGATATCATTCAAAAAAGTTGAACAGGGATTCAAATGTTGAACGGAGCGTCGCCACTGAAGCCGGATCAGGGAACTTCAGTTTGTTACATAGAAATATATTGTGAAATGTTGAGCGGTTCATAGAACCTGAAAGTGCCCCTGGTTATGGACTGAAGTTAATTCTTAAACAATTTCAGTTTTTTTGCTTTGAAATCTTTTACGGATTCTTTTCTTGTTATAAGCATAGGGAATGCCACACCGACTGCCAGGCTCATGATTATGAAGAATACTTTAAGGCCGTTATTGACAGTTTCTGAGATATTTTGGGTATAATCGGCAACGTGTGGATCTCCGATTAATTTAATTAGCCCTAACATCATACGGTATGCAAATATTCCGGGGATCATCGGGATTACTGCAGGGATATAAAAAATAAGCGGGGGAGCGTGCCTGTAATGTGCTACCGGGATACTTAATATCCCTATTAATGTAGCTCCGCAAAGAGGTGCTATTACTACACTAAATCCGTAGTGCAATAAAATAAATTTTGTAAGCCCGCCTGTAGCGCCAAGTATTGCTATCATGAAAAGGGTTCTTTTCGGCACGTTGAAGAGTATAGCAAATCCAAGAGCAGCGAATCCACACCAGAAGAATTTTTCCAGCGTCAGAAACCAATTCTGCATTTCCGGAGTTACAGCCAGCAGCTTAGTCATTGAATGTACATTGAGCGATATTATAAAGGAGTGCATACGTTACATTTGATATATAAACATTGTTGCCAATAGGCCCAGTGCAATTGCAAAGGCTATTATCAGTCCGTTGATGCCGCGTATAATGCCTGTTTGGATATTTCCATCAATAAGGTCTGAAAAGGAGTTTATCAGCGGGACTCCAGGGATTAAAAACAATACAGATGTAACAAACCCATGTCTTTCTGTGTCGCCCCATCCCAATTTCCCTGCTCCACCGGCTATGAGCGAAGCTGCAAAGGATGCGAAGAAAATACAGAGATAGGGGTTGAAGGAAAGTTTATGTGATTCCTGGCGTATGAAAAGCCCGAAGAATGTTGCTATGAATGCTATAAGCATATCGGGGAACCCGCCTCCGGCTAAACGGCAGAAAGAGGCGCCTGCCAGCGATACCAGGAACAGGATTGCTATACGGGGGAAATGAGGCAATGCTATGAGCCGGTCTAATTCCTTTTCGATTTGCTCTATGGGCCAGTCTTCATTTACAACACTCCAACTCATACGACTTATTCCCGAAACAATCCTGAAATTTACTCCATGCGGCCCGGTACGTTTGAGCCCTGTGTAGATATTATCGCCATCTTCATTTTGAAGGGACAGGAAGAGCGATCTGTGGTTGATAACGATTTCTGCATTGTAATTGAATGAGTCTGATATTCTTTGAATAGTAGTCCTGATACGTCCTGTATTTGCGCCCGATGTCAT
>CAZKPH010000409.1:0-1983 GCA_964554605.1 uncultured Ferruginibacter sp. | reverse complement strand
ATCGTTTCAATCGGCACATCAGGGAATAAAGAAGATATAGATGACAATAAAACTCTTTCGGCACAAATCCCTACAGGGTAAGATGCATTCTCCTGATTGGTACCTACCATAATTTCTCCGTTGGAAAGCCTGGCCACAGCCCCAACCCTGAAGTTGGAATAAGGAGCATAAGCAATTTTTGTTATCTCTCTGGCCTTAGAAAGCAAAGCTGCATCAGGTACATTTAACTCATCGGCATTATCGTATACATCAAACGAAAAACGATATTCTTCCTTTTTCATAAAAAAATTTTTAGATAAAAAATCCTCCCTATACTGCTATAGAGAGGATACTTACATATTAAAGTTACGAACTTATCTGAAATAAAAATTATTTTATCCAACGGAACATTCTGGAAAAACGTGGCCCTTTATCCCAACTAAACCATATTAATGAGGCCTTGCCCACCACATGGTCTTCCGGAACAAAGCCCCAAAAACGGCTATCCAGCGAATTATGCCGGTTGTCTCCCATTAACCAGTAATAATCCATCTTGAAAGTATAGGATAATGATTCCTGTCCGTTTATAAATACCTTACTGTTGCGGATTTCCAGAGTATTACCCTCATAAGTCTCTATACAACGGCGGTAACGTATTATATTATCCGCAGAAAGCCGGATTGATGCCCCTCTTTTGGGTATCCACAGGGGGCCGTAATTATCTGCAGACCACTTAACGGTTGCAGTATCATAGTACGGGTATAACTCAGGGCTTATGCTATAGTAGAAGTCTTCTACTTTGACTACATTTTTCAAAGCTTCTACCTTTTTTTTCTCCGCAAGGGTCATATTAATCATATAGGAGCCTACTCCATTCGCTACAAATTCTCTCAAATCCGGGTCAGTGTGTATGCCTATTGCACTGACATCTTCCTCATTAAGCGGAGTCCCGTTGGTTTGCACATGATAATATTTTTCAAATTCCTTCGGAAAATCCTGTGCTGCCCCATTGATATAAACAACTGAATTTTTTATTTGCAGCGTATCTCCGGCCACTGCCACACATCTTTTAATAAAATTTTCCCTTTTATCCACCGGGCGGGTAATTATAAGGTCTTCAAACGTTTGCCATACATAATCCCTTCCTTTATCCCGGATAGCCTGATAATACGTAACCTTTGACCCATAATTCTCTTCGTCATTGATCAGGGTATCATTGGCAGGAAAATTAAATACTACCGCATCGTTACGCTTAACAGGACTGGCAAACCAACGTGTATATGGGATATGTACCCATTCAACATACGATCTTACATTCAAACCCGGGATAGTGTGATGCACAAATGGCATAGCGATAGGTGTATTCGGAATCCTGGGGCCATAAGCGAATTTACTCACAAACAAAAAATCATTTACCAACAATGTTTTCTCCATTGATGGTGTCGGTATGGTATACGCTTCAAAAACAAATGTCCGTATAAGTGTTGCAGCTACTACGGCAAAAACAGCAGCATCGATCCATTCGCGTGCACCTGATTTTTTGTAGTTATTTACCACAAGTTTCCCTGCATATTTTTCATTGTCGGAAAACCCGAGATAGGGGAAATAGAGAAATGGTGCAAATACAGTAAGCGCATGGTGGCCGAGCCCGAACCTGCCGAAATGTTCAACAAACTTGATTGTTATCCAGATAGTAACAAACTGGCCGGCAATGGGTATCAACTGAAAAAAGAACCATACCTTTTTCAGTTCCATTTTTTTTACCATGCACCAGGTATTGTAAAGGGGTATAAAGGCTTTCCATCCTTCAATAGAAGCTTTTTTAAACATTCCATACAAGCCGATATGCCAGCCGGCAAGAAAGAGTATAAATAGAATCCATCCCATTCGTAAGTATTTTAAATTGCGCCAAATTTACCATATTATATCCTAAAGAGTTCAGCAGCCCCAAAATTGTTTAGAAATGTTTAACACAAAGAAAAAGCCCCGTTTCCGGAGCCTTTT
>CAZKPH010000408.1:0-1985 GCA_964554605.1 uncultured Ferruginibacter sp. | reverse complement strand
GCAATGCTTCATTATTTGAATGGAATAGGCAAAATGAATAAAGGCGACTATAAAAACGCCGTAAAGTCAATAAACAGGGCTATTGATATGCAGCCCGAAGATAACAAAGGCCAGTTGGCGCAGATGTACACGCTACTGGGCGATGCATATAATTTTGATAAACAATACCTGCAGTCCGATGAAGCGTATAACAAGGCCCTTGCTTTGGACCCTGAAAATGCAACTGTGTTAAATAATTATGCATATTATTTGTCAGTAAGAGATGTGCGGCTGGATGATGCAGAAAAAATGTCCAGGAAGTCGCTGGAGATTAGAAAAAATGAGCCAACATTCATGGATACTTATGGATGGATCCTCTACAAACAGGGAAAGTACGATAAGGCGCTTGAATACATACAAAAAGCGATAGATGCTAACGGCATTAATGCTGATGGCACGGTTTGGGAACATCTTGGGGATGTTTATTACAAATTGAATGAAGTGGATAAGGCCGTTGAAGCATGGAAAAATGCGAAGGAGAAAGGCACGGATAATATTGAAATCGACAAGAAAATAAAGGATAGAAAGTTGTATGAATCATAGTGTAGCGCGGTTTGGGGTAGTGCTATTAACTTTATTGGTATTTGCATCCTGCCAGGTGGGCAAAAAACCTGTCAGGAAAAATGTTACTATCGATAAATACGCCATAAGAGAACGGTATGGTATGAATAGTGTAGATACTATACCGGTTACAAAGGAATTGCCAGGCTCCGGAGGCGTTGGTTCTGAGCAAAAAAAGACACTGACAGCTATGCTGCTTAACCTGGCAGACCGCCAGGTGCCATTTGTCTCCTTTAGTGGTAAAGCCAAGATGCATCATATTGTCGGTAATGATAAGCAGGAGTTCGTTGCCCACATTCGGATCAAAAAGGACTCTGTAATATGGATCAATGTAACTGCTCTTGGAGGTACTATCCCCGTGGCAAGAGTCTTGATAACACCGGATAGCATTTCACTCATCAATAATCTGCAAAAAGAGGTGCGTCAGCTGCAGATAGGGGATGTAAATAAACTGCTTCCTGTTTCTGTAGATTTCGCTACCATGCAGAACCTCATCATGGGTAATGTGTTGAAACAGGGTGGGGATCCCGTAGATGTAGGCGATTTTGGTGGTACCTGGACTATGCAGGTGAAGGATAGCCAGATGGTACAGCAATTAAGTTTTAACAAGGCCGACAGCAGCATACGAACATTGCAGATGCGTACCGCTGATGATAGTACACAGGGGCTGGTTCAATACGGTGGTTATGAAATCATAGACAATAAGCTATTCTCCATGCAAAGAGTCATCACAATAAATAATGCGGGCGATGAGCATTACATTGATATGAATTTCAATAAAGTGGATTTTGACGAGCCGCTTGATTTTCCTTTCAACATTCCCAAAAGCTATGACAGGAAATAATGCACAATATTATGCACCAACGCAATATTGACAGTTTTTTTTAGTTTCATACCATTATTTTTGTTTGTCCCTTATAACAAGTCCTAATGAAGGTTGTAATATTTGCAGGCGGCCGTGGTACCCGCATCTCAGAAGAGTCGTCCATGCGCCCCAAACCAATGATAGAAATAGGTGGTAAGCCAATACTTTGGCATATCATGAAAATATACGCAGCCTATGGGCATACTGAATTTATCGTTTGCCTCGGTTACAAAGGCTGGATGATAAAAGAGTATTTCGCTAACTATTTCCTGCACAATGCCGATATTACTGTAGATCTTTCCCAAAATTCGCTGGAGGTCCACAACAACAATTCTGAACCTTTTAAAGTATCACTTATAGATACGGGTTTGGATACTATGACCGCCGGACGTTTGAAGAGGGTGTTGCCATACGTAGGCAACGAAACCTTTATGCTAACTTATGGAGACGGTGTTTGTAATGTAAATCTGGATGAGCTGGTAAAATTTCATAAAGAACACGGTAAGATTTGAACTATGAC
>CAZKPH010000407.1:0-2006 GCA_964554605.1 uncultured Ferruginibacter sp. | reverse complement strand
ACAATATGTTTCCAAAGATTAATCCAACATCAACCGAATCCTGGAAAGCACTCTGCCAGCATTATCCATTGTTTGAGAAAGTACATTTAAAACACTTATTTGATAATGATCCCGGGAGATTCGAAAAATTCTCTATTATCTTCCATGATATCCTTTTTGATTATTCAAAAAACAGGATAACGGAAAACACAATTGAACTACTGATAGAACTGGCAAAAGAATGCCACTTGCAGGATGCCATTTCCGCTATGTTCTCAGGCGAAAAGATTAATGAAACCGAAAACCGGTCTGTGTTACACACTGCATTGCGCAATTTTTCGGGAAACCCTGTCTTTTCTGACGGCAAAGATGTTATTCCGGATGTACATGCCGTACTTGGCCAAATGAAAAAATTCTGTACGGCTATCCACAGCGGTGAATGGAAAGGGTATACCGGTAAAAAGATCAGATACATTGTTAATATTGGCATAGGAGGAAGCGATCTGGGCCCGGTAATGGTAACTGAAGCGCTGAAGCCCTATTGGGTAAAAGGCATTGAAACTTATTTTGTGAGTAATGTAGACGGCACCCATATTGCCGAAACCTTAAAGAAAGTAACACCGGATGAAACGCTATTCCTGGTTGCGTCCAAAACCTTTACTACACAGGAAACCATGACCAACGCACAAACAGCAAGAAAATGGTTCTTAGAGTCTGCCGGTGATGAAAAATTCATTGCACAACATTTTGCTGCTCTCAGTACAAATGAAAAAGAAGTTGTTAAGTTTGGCATAGCAGCAGAGAATATGTTTGTTTTCTGGGATTGGGTTGGGGGCCGCTATAGCCTGTGGAGTGCTATAGGCTTATCCATCGCCCTTACTATTGGCTACGATAATTTCGAATCATTGTTAAAAGGTGCTCATAGCACAGATGTCCATTTTGCCACTACACCTTTCGAAAAGAATATACCGGTACTGATGGCGCTTATTGGTATCTGGTATACCAATTTCTTCGGAGCCGCTACTGAGGCAATACTCCCTTATGATCAATACCTGCACAGATTTGCCGCCTATTTCCAACAGGGAAATATGGAGAGTAACGGTAAATATATAGACAGGAACAAGGAAAAAGTGCCTTATGCAACCGGCCCGGTAATCTGGGGAGAACCCGGCACCAACGGGCAACATGCATTTTACCAGCTTATGCATCAGGGTACTCAACTGATCCCTTGCGATTTCATCGCACCGGTTATCAGCCACAACCCTATTGGCGACCATCATAATAAATTATTAAGTAATTTCTTTGCACAGACAGAAGCATTGATGAATGGCACAGGGCATGAAAATCCTTACAGGGTTTTTGAAGGCAACAGGCCTACCAATTCATTTCTGGTTAAAGAAATAACACCATTTACGCTCGGATCGCTTATTGCTCTCTACGAGCATAAAATATTTGTACAGGGTGTAATCTGGAATATTTTCAGCTTTGATCAATGGGGCGTAGAATTGGGTAAGATACTAGCCAATAAGATACTCCCGGAACTTACATCTGAGGGAGAAGTTACATCTCACGATGGATCCACAAATGGGCTGATAAACGCATTTAAACAAATGCGCAAATAAGAACTCAGTAAATCCGGTATAAACCGATTGTTATATATAAGCCAAAGGTCTCCTAAACAGAGACCTTTGTTGTCAGCGTGGTTTTGGTACCGGCCTATTTAGCATTAAAGCCAAAATATGTATTTGCATTATTGAAGCAAATGTCTTCAATAATCTTTCCTACCCATTCAATATTGGAAGGGATTTCTCCATTTTCAATTTCATCGCCGAACATATTGCATAATATCCTGCGGAAATATTCATGACGCGGATAACTCATAAAACTGCGACTATCAGTCAGCATTCCTACAAAACGGCTTAACAAGCCCATATTGGACAAGGCATTCATCTGTTTTACCATGCCGTCTTTCTGATCCAGGAACCACCAACCGGAACCGTATTGGATCTTTCCGGCAATGGTGCCAG
>CAZKPH010000406.1:0-2015 GCA_964554605.1 uncultured Ferruginibacter sp. | reverse complement strand
AGGGCACCATCCCCTGCTGAATGTGAAAGGTTGGCAAAGGTAATGAAAAGTTATATATTGGAGGAAGAGAAGGGCTTCTATTTTTTTTATAAGTCCAAATGATTCGATTTTACAGGCTTCCCAAAAAATATAGTTGCATGATTATCAAAATCTTCCGCAGCATCGGTAGTAAAGAACCTCTGCGCCCCTCCCTTGCTGCACATAATATCTATTTCAGGGTGCCTTTGCAAATAATCCTTCAGGCTGCCCGCAACTATTTCACCTTGTGATACTACCTGAATATATTCCGGCACAGATTTTCTTATCTCCTCCATCAGCAAAGGATAATGTGTACAGCCGAGAAGAATCGTATCCGTTTTGTTATCTTTCTGCAACAACCTGCCTATATGTTTTTTTACAAAATATGATGCCCCTGGAGATTTGTGTTCATTATTTTCTATAAGGGGTACCCATATCGGGCAGGCCTCCTGGACAACTATTGCATTAGGAAAAAATTTACCAATCTCTATCACGTACGACCCCGATTGTACTGTTCCGCTGGTGCCTAATACCCCAATATGCCCCGTTTGGCTGTAATTGCCGATTATCTCAGAAGTAGGGCGTATCACGCCCAATACTCTTTTAGAAGAATCAATACGTGGAAGGTCATTTTGCTGGATAGTACGCAATGCCTTAGCGGAAGCTGTATTACAAGCAAGTATCACCAAATGGCAGCCTTGTTCAAAGAACCACTTCACACATTCCAGCGTATACTCATATACCGTTTCAAAACTTCTGGAACCATAAGGAGCCCTTGCATTATCACCGAGATACAAATAGTCATATTCCGGCAGGCGCTCCACAATCTCTCTGAGAACCGTGAGCCCTCCGTAACCACTGTCAAAAACGCCAATGGGTCTATATTCCATTTGTCAAATTTAGCTTGCCTCTGGCAAAAGAAAAATATTTAAATAAATCAGCCACCTCCACTTACCGGAGATGGCTGATTTAGATATGAATTAAGTAAAATTATGGAGTTGCTTTAGCAGCACCAGGTTTAGCAGGCGTATCCTTAATCCCGAGTTTTGATTTTACAAAAGGCAAAACATCATCTGCCGGAGGGGATACTACCAGTGCGTTCGCATCAAGAATATAAGCATACCCTTTTTCCTTTGCCACAGCCTTAATAGCTTCCATCGCTTTATTACGTATAGGCACCAGTATTGTTTGCTGTTTTTCGTTCATTTTTTGCTGCATGGTCTGGTTCCAACCCTGAACCTTTTGATACAATTCAAACAATTCGTTACTTCTGAGCTCCTTTTTTGCTGCAGAAAGAGTAGCAGAATCTTTTACAAACAGGCTGTCCTTCTCACGAAGTTCCTCTACGTATTTATTTCCCTGCTCCTGTAAGGATTGTTGATAATCCTGCAGAAGAGAGTCAGCAGACCTTGCTTCCGGCATAACCGCAATCAGTTCATCCGTATTGATATATCCGATTTTAGTCTGCGCAAAAGAAGTCCCTGTCATTCCAAAAATAGAGAACGCAATTACAAAAGATAGGAATAAATTTTTCATTTTAGTTTTTTAATGTTTACTTGTTTACAGTTTATTATACGATCTTGGATTGCCGATCCTATTTAATTCCCAGATTTTTGAGGATATCCTCGCTTCTGTCCAGTTTCGGGTCGGCAAATATAACGGTAATTCCTTCACTTTTATCCAGAATAAAGTCATAAGATTTTTCTACAGCGAGCTTTTGAATTGCTGCATATACCTTATCCTGTATAGGCTTTATCAGCTCCTGCCTTTTCTGGAAAAGATCTCCCTCAAACCCAAAACGTTTTTTCTGAAGTTCCCTCACTTCTTTTTCTTTGTTAAACAATTCATCTTCTCTTTTTTTCTTCAGTTCATCGGGCAACATTATTTTTTCGGCATCATAATCTTTATACATTTTATCCAATGCAGCCTGTTTATTGTCAATCTCTTGCTGCCATTGCTCGCTGATCTGATCCAGTTTGGTTTGGGCATCTTTATAT
>CAZKPH010000405.1:0-2030 GCA_964554605.1 uncultured Ferruginibacter sp. | reverse complement strand
CGAGATTTGTTACCTTTATCGACCTAATCCATTAATGTATTTTTATTAAAATACTTCAAAATGTTATTTTACTCAAGCACAAAAAAAAGTATTCGTTTCCTCCGCAAAAAAGTATTTTATCTATTAAGCTTATTCATAATAGTTATATTTGGTATTTCCTGCCGGTCTACTAAATCATCTTCTGCTTTTTTTAAGACATTACCGAAAGACACAGTTATCCAGGCAATTGTTAATGGCCGGATGGAGCCTCTTATAAATATGAATGATGTGCTTTCTATAACTATTTCAAGTGTCAATCCACTGGAGGATGCTATCTACAATGCTGCCCAGCAAACCGGTTCCATAAGTATAGCCGGTGCCTCTGCTGCCGGTGGGGTTTATTACATCGATAAGAATGGCGAGATTGAATTGCACAAAGTTGGCAAGATGAAAGTTGTTGGGTTGACACTCAGGCAGGTATCCGAAAATTTGAAAATTGCTTTATTGCCATATCTGAAAGACCCAATTGTCAATACCTCTTTTAATAACCACCGTATTAATTTACTTGGAGAAATAGCCCGGCCACAGATAATCCAGCTTCCACACGAAGAAAAAATGTCTATTTTAGAAGCTATTTCATTGGGCGGAGACCTTACAGCTATTGCTGATAAAAAAAATGTATTGATAATAAGAGATTCTGCGAATGCAAAAGTAGTGAAACATGTAAACCTTGAAGACCATTCAATTTTTACATCTCCTTTATATTATCTGCAGGCTAACGACATCGTTTATTTTACTCCTGATAGCAAAGCTCTATCCAATGCAAATAAGAATTCGATGCAGCCACAACAAATTGTATCTTTAATTGTAACTGTCGGTTCCTTTTTGTTCCTCGTATTAGACAGAATCAACCGATAGTAACCAGCAAATTATTATGATAGAAAGAGAACTAACTAACGAGACCAAGGAAACCAATATATTTATACAGCTTTTACAGAAGTATCTTCCTTTTTGGCCGCTGTTTATCCTGACGACAGCAACATCTCTGATTATATCCATTTTGTATTTACGCACACAAGTACCCATGTATGTCGTAAATGCCAAAGTATTGTTGAAAGACCCCAATAAGGGGAGCGGCGATTCCAAAGTGCTGGATGCCCTGAATATTTTCAGTGAGAAAAAAATTGTTGAGAACGAGCTTATCGTCCTGCGGTCATCAAGTGTTGTACAACAAGTAGTCAGGAGCCTTGATCTTTATTGTTTTGTTTATATTGATGGAAGATCCAGGTTGACGGAACAATATAAAACAACGTCCCCTGTTTGGTTTTATGCTCTTTCCAAAGATTCCGTAAATAGTACAGGCCGCTATTATTTTAATATTGACTGGAAGAAAAGCCTGTTGTTTATTGATAATAAAAAAGTACCATTTGGCTCTATCGTAAAATTAGGCGGGACTTCATACATTGTTACACCGAATCTGACTTACCCGCAGGATAAGCCTATTAAAAAATGCTTTGTCCAGTTCAAATCTGTTACAGCAACAGCCAGCGAATTTTCTAATGCAATAAAAGCAAATGCCATCTCAAATGTTTCTACGGTACTGGATGTTAAATTACAGACATCAGTTCCGGAAAAAGGCATGGATATTCTAAACGAGCTTTTTGATGTATATAATGAAATGGGGATCGCCGATAAAAATGAAATTGCCCGAAAAACATTACGGTTCATTGATGATAGGTTGGGCCTGCTTAGTTCGCAATTGGATAGTGTTGAAAAAAATGTCCAGAATTATAAATTAAGGGAATCCGTCTTTGATTTGGGGAACCAGGCTCAGAATTACCTGAAAAAAGTTGAAGATTTTGATAGCAAAATAGGAGAACTGGATATTCAGCTTGATGTATTGGAAGGGATCAAATCTTACGTAACCGGAAAGGGTAAAAATAAAGGTATAGTGCCGTCGCTTATGTTAGTGAATGACCCTACACTTGCTTCTCTTCTATCTCAATTGTACCAGGCAGAGATTCAGTTAGACCAAACCAGGTCAGTAAATG
>CAZKPH010000404.1:0-2042 GCA_964554605.1 uncultured Ferruginibacter sp. | reverse complement strand
AAGGGGAAGCTTCAAATCCCGGATAGACTGGCAAACCAGTGATGCCACACATGAGGCTCCGTATTCGCTGAAATGAGTATTATCCTCTTCCTTGCCCTTGTAATTTTTAAAATGACGGGGGGGGATGTTCAGGAATAGCCTTTTAGAATCCTCCACACCTTCATTTTCAATCAACTCCCTGCTGCTTTTATGAAGGTCTATCAATGGTACTTTTAGCTTTGCAGCTACATCCCTCACTACATCCGGGTATTCTCCATGTTGATCCACAAAGTTTCCTTTATCATCAAATTTCCTCCGCATTACAGGGGTTATCAAAACCGGTATGGCGCCCTTGCTTCTTGCTTCCTGTACGAAACGAATAAGATTTTCACGGTAAGTTGTCTGTGGATCTGCATACCTTGTAGAATCATCTTTCTTACTGTCGTTATGGCCAAACTGAATTAATACATAATCGCCTTTCTGCAATTGTGCAACGATGGAATCCCATCTCTTTTCATCAATAAAGCTTTTGGTACTTCTTCCATTTACAGCATAGTTCTTTATTTCTACTTCATTCGTAAAAAAACGTGGCAGAATTTGCCCCCAGCCTCTTTCCGGATTATCTTCTAACGGCTTGTTAGCCATAGTAGAATCCCCCGCCAGAAAAATACGGATCTTTTTTTCGGGTAAATTAAATGCTACTAACGCCGCAAGGCAAGCCAGGTAAAAAAAAATCTTTATCATAAAGCTATTATTTCATTGAACAGAATATATGCGTTAACAGTTACTTACCTAAAAAACATCATTTCTTCAAAACCTCTTTTGCCCAGGTTCCCAAAATATTCCCGATGGTATATTGCTCAGCCTCCGTTTTAGATAATTGCCTGCACCATCCCACTCTCAAGTTCGTAGCTGAGCCAAGTCCGGTATTTTCAAATTCAGCATATCTGGCCGTTTTTTCATTATCAGGATTTTTCCAGTTGTTCCATCCTTCCGGAATAATATGATTACCTATCTCGCAATGTATATATGCCACATTTGCGTATGGCTGCCAGGGCCTTCCGAGGCTGACTTTATTGATATTGGAATCTGCCGTAAGCTTACAACCTATAAAAACAAAACCAAACGGAATTTCCCTTGGCGTTGAAGCTGCCGTAACATGCGAATTTTTTTTGCTGTGCAATTGGCAGTTTTTAAAGACGGCAGTTGCAGGCCCGAAGATAAAATCAGTTGTACCCTCGATATAACAATCCTGATAGTATTGCAGACTTCCGGCGCCATTACAGAATAATACATCCTGATACCCGGTGAGATTGCAATTAAAAAAAGATGCCCGTGTTCCATATACAAAAACCGCAACAGCCTGTCCTGCGCTAAAACCGGCATCATTCCTTATTGTTATATTTTCAGCATGAAAATTATTTGCATAAACAAAAAAAGTAGCTGAAGACCAGGTATTGACCGTATCGCCGTCAGGCAACCTGAGGCCGGCATGATTATTATATACAATAACCGTACTGCTCTTATCTTCTCCTATAAGGCTGACATAATCTTTGCGTGTGTCCAAGACCAGCCTTTCCCGGTATACTCCTTTTTTTACATAAACCGTAACAGGCACTCTGTTGCCTACTGGTATATTATCAAACGCATCCTGAATGGTTGTGAAGTTACCTGTACCATCCTGTGATACAACTATCTTCTTTGAAGGCTGAGAGAACCCGGCGGAAATGAATAGAAAGAAGTATATAAAAAGTAACAGCGTTTTTCCGGATTTTTCCCTTTGCAACCGCTTTTTGCCAATACCCATATCGATAATGCCAGACAACATACACTCTGTTAAAAACAATAAGAGGCTATGCAAAAAATGCAAGCCTCTTATTGAATATGCATTTTAAGAATTAATTATTCTACGATAATACTTCTTGTAACATTAACACCATCTCCAACCAACTGAAGATTCAAAACGCCAGATTTAACACCTGAAGGAAGTTGTACCTGCTGTGAGGATGAGCCTCCATCGTGAGATATTATTTTTGTAAATACCTTTTGGCTGGCGATATTGA
>CAZKPH010000403.1:0-2051 GCA_964554605.1 uncultured Ferruginibacter sp. | reverse complement strand
TTCTTAAAAATTTAAGAATATTTGCAAACGAACATTTAAACGTATAAAACAGATAAGAAAACATTTATGCTGAATCAAAACAATAGTAACAATCTATATTCCCCTACTATACAAACAGTACGAAACCGTACAAAAATTGTTGCTACCGTTGGCCCGGCCTGCCATTCTTACGAGAAATTGCTGGAACTGGTAAAGGCCGGAGCAAATGTTTTCAGGCTTAACTTCTCTCACGGTGAGTATGACAATAAAAAACAGGTCATAGAATGGGTACGGGAGATAAACAGGGCGGAAGACTATAATATTGCTATTTTAGGTGACCTGCAAGGGCCGAAATTAAGAGTAGGCGAACTTGAAAATGGCAAATTAGAACTGAAAGAAGGCGCAGATATCATCTTAACTACCGAAAAAATGGTGGGTACTACCGAAAAAATATATGTATCCTACCCCAACCTCACTAAAGATGTTAAAGTCGGGGAAAGGATTTTCCTTGATGATGGTAAAATGGAAGTAACCGTAAAAGAGATATTGAATGAAAAAGAGGTAAAGATATCCGTAACTCTCGGAGGCGTTTTATTTCCTAAGAAAGGTGTCAACCTGCCGGACTCAGCCCTGACTATGCCTTCGCTTACCGAAAAAGACATTGCCGACCTTGAATTCATTATAGACCAGGACCTGGACTGGGTAGCTTTATCATTTGTACGTAAGGCAAAGGATATCATAGATCTTAAGAAGAGGATCAAAGTCAGGAATAGTAAGATCAAAGTAATCTCGAAGGTAGAAATGCCCGAAGCTATAAAGAATATCAGAGAGATTATACTGGAAAGCGACGGTATTATGATAGCCCGAGGGGATCTGGGAGTGGAAGTGCCTGTAGAAAAAGTGCCTTTACTCCAGAAAGAGATTATTCTTAAGTGTATGCACAGAGCTAAACCGGTTATTGTAGCTACACAAATGATGGAGAGCATGATGGAGAGGACGAAACCTAACAGAAGCGAGGTTACAGATGTTGCCAATGCCGTTCTGGAAGGTGCCGATGCCGTGATGCTTAGCGGAGAAACTGCAATGGGTGATTATCCAAAACTCGTTGTAGAAATGATGAGCAAGATTATTCAGGAAGTTGAAAACTCGGTTTATGATTACGACCGGGATGATATCCTTACTCCTCAACCACATTCGCCATCATTCCTTAGTGACGCCCTTTGTTACAGCGCCTGCCACCTGGCCAAAGAGATTGGAGCGAATGCCCTGATCGGAATGACACAAAGCGGCTATACAGCATTTATGCTGAGCAGCTACAGGCCTAAAGCCCCTTTATATATATTCAGTAAAGAAAGAAGCCTTCTAAACCAGTTAAGCTTGAGTTGGGGAGTTAAAGCAATGTTTTACAACGAAGAAATCAGCCTGGATGCAATATTCCTAGACCAGATTAATATACTGAAAAGTAAAGGTTATATCCAATCAGGCGATATAGTTGTAAATACCGGTAGTACACCTATCGAACTGCATTTGCCAACTAACATCCTTAAAGTTACAAAAGCAGATTAATTTACCTGCCTATATAATTTTACTATTCTTTATTGATAAACAATATTTAACAAAGAATATTTCGCATTAAAATTAAAGACTAAAAAATAGATTGTATCAGTTATCGGTATGCAAACACCTTTTACGAAAATCTTCCTGAATATATTTTCCCAAACCCGCAATTGATTTTGCATGACTATAATATAGCACCGAAACAACCATTTTATTTTAAAAAACACCAGTGGCCTGTACCGTTAATTAACGACCTAGTTATCCTTTTTTCCTGTAGTTGCTGCCGGAAAGTTCAGTCAGGCCTGCAAAATTGGTGTTTAACCATTGATAACGTTTGCTTATTTTTTTTATAACGTATCCCTTTTTGCTATATTTTTGTTATAACGATTTGTCTTCTATGCACTTCAAATACAGCAAAATGAAAATAGCTTCGCTTACGATTCTTGTCTTGAAAAATCTTAAATTCTAAATATTATGAAAAAAATAAGCATCATCCTGTCGGCTCTTTTAACGCC
>CAZKPH010000402.1:0-2061 GCA_964554605.1 uncultured Ferruginibacter sp. | reverse complement strand
CCATCCAAAATGCCAACGTACCTTTTGTAAGTTCGTTATACAGTAAATATCCTAACGCAACGTTAACTACTTGTGGCGAAGTTGTTGGCCTTCCCGACGGACAAATGGGAAACAGTGAAGTAGGGCATCTTAACCTGGGCGCCGGACGCATTGTCTACCAGGAACTTCAACGCATTAATGTAGCCATCCGGGATGGGGAGTTTCAAAAGAACAAAGTTTTACTTGACGCAATCCGATACGCCCGGGACCATAACAAGCCGCTACATTTACTTGGGCTTGTAAGCGACGGAGGCGTTCATTCCCATATCAATCATGTTAAGGCACTTACAGATACCTGCAAAAGAGAAGGCCTTACTAATGTACTGATACACGCTTTTACAGACGGTAGAGATACAGATCCAAAAAGTGGGCTCGGCTTTTTGACGGAATTGCAAGACCATCTTGAAAATTCTACTGGCGCTATCGCCACAGTTACCGGAAGATATTATGCTATGGACAGGGACAAACGCTGGGAAAGAGTAAAACTTGCCTATGATGCACTTGTACACGGTATAGGAGAAAAAACCGATGATATTCTGGCGGCCGTTAAGAAATCGTACGATGATGGAGTAACGGATGAGTTTATTAAACCAATCATCAATAGTTCGCTTACTAATACACTTATTAAAGACGATCATGTAGTTATTGCTTTTAATTTCAGGACCGACCGTTGTCGTGAAATTACCGAAGCTCTAACACAAAAGGATTTTCCTGAACAGGAAATGAAAAAATTATCATTGCATTACACTACAATGACACAGTACGATCAGACATTCAGGAACGTAAATATTATGTTTGAAAATGATGATCTTAAAAATACGCTTGGCGAAATTCTTCAGCAAAATGGAAGAACCCAGATACGTATTGCGGAAACTGAAAAATACCCACATGTTTCTTTCTTTTTCAGCGGAGGGAGAGAAGTGCCATTTGAAGGAGAAAAGAGGATTATGATACCTTCGCCCAAAGTAGCTACCTATGATCTGAAGCCAGAGATGAGTGCCTATGAAGTAACATCCGCTATCGTTCCTGAAATTGAAAACAAGACAGCCGATTTTATTTGCCTGAATTTTGCCAATGCTGATATGGTTGGGCATACGGGTGTTTGGGAAGCCGTAATAAAAGCGGTAGAAACAGTTGATAAATGTGTGGAAAAAGTTGTTACTACCGCTCTGAAGAGCGATTATGCTGTTTTTCTTACTGCTGACCATGGAAATGCTGATTATGAGATCAATGAAGACGGATCCCCCAATACAGCACACACCTTAAACCTTGTACCATTGTTTGTAATAGACAATGAATGGAGAGGTACTGTAAAGCCTGGCAAACTTGGTGATATTGCACCCAGCATACTTAAAATGATGGGAATAGCTATTCCCCAAGAAATGACAGGTGATGTGCTGATTTGATATTCCGGTCTTAATCTATAATATTGTCTGTATGAAAAAAGTATTAGTGGTCATAATTATTTTGTTGGTCGCAATTCAGTTTTTCAGGCCTTCAAAAAATTTATCATCCGGCTCTATCGGAGTATCTGATATTACTAACAAATACCCGGTACCGCAGGATGTTTTATCCACGCTAAAAACGAGTTGCTATGACTGCCACAGCAATAATACAGTATATCCTGTATATGCAACTGTACAGCCATTGGCATGGTGGATACAGCACCATATAGACGAAGGGAAACATGAATTGAACTTCTCCGAATTCGGAAATTATTCTATTCGTAAGCAATACAGAAAACTTGACGAAATTATAGATCAGGTTAAGGAAGGCGAAATGCCCCTTTCTTCTTATACGCTCATTCACAAAAATGCAGTACTGACTATGCAGCAAAAAAATACTATTATTGAATGGGCAGGATCTCTGCAGGATACGCTCAAAGCGCATTATCCTCCTGACAGCCTTAAAAAAAGCAAATAAATATTGCGAAAACGGATTTTACTATTAGCAAAGTTTTGTTTGATATAAAAATCCGTATATTTATACTACCATAAACCACCTATATGACAGAAGAGCTAA
>CAZKPH010000401.1:0-2094 GCA_964554605.1 uncultured Ferruginibacter sp. | reverse complement strand
AGAACAATCATCAGAACATCGTTCTTCTTGCCGGCTGGAAAAAAAAAAAGAAGAAAAAAAGAAAAGAAAAGAAAAACAAAAGCAAGTTGTGAGATAGACGGAAAAGAAAAGACTTACAGTTCAATTGTTAAGTTGCATTTATCCGGCCAGGGTATTGCAGGTGTTTCTGTCAGCACAGTGCCATTAGTACCGAGTGAGATAATAGTGCATTTTTCAAACCTTCTTCCCCAAGGGAAATACAAATTGCGCCTCATTAACGAGTTAGGGCAACTATTGTGGAGTGGCTTTATAAAAGACCCACAGGGAAATTATACTATTAAACCCGGAGCCAATACGGCAAAAAGCATTTACATGTTGGATATACTTTGCCCGGATGGCAGGCAAATTCACCGAAAGTTGCTCAATTAGGGAAAAATCATTTTCCTGAAAGGGGAGGTATTATATGGGTATTATTTTAAATACCTATTTATCAAATATTCATTTCATAATATATTTTTTTAGGCTTTTTTGGGCGAAAAAATTATTTCCTGCAAATAATGTGTATTTTCGACATATTAATTGTAACTTAGTAAAGGCTTGCCAGGTACTTACACATAAAAGTTTGCCTGATCGTTGATTAAAATGGATTGTTATTCAATACAATTATGCATGTAAGCGGCAGCTGGTGATATTAATGGCACAATCAGTTTCTGTTTTAACCAGATGCGGAAAATAAATAGACAAATACACTTGTTGCTGGGCTTATTGGCAATTACCATGCAAATGGCTATTGCACAGCCAAGTGGTGCGCCTGTTAATTTTCGTGGTGAATTTAATTCATGGGGGTGTACAGCCCTGACTAACCGTGTCACTGTAATGGAAACCCGCTTCCAGGAAAATACAACCAGCTCAACCCGGGCATTTAAATTTGAGTATAATTGTTCCTGGACAAATGACTGGGCCAACTACAGTACCATTGCATTCAATACAATTACATCTATTACCAGCCCTAATAGCGGCAATTCCAAATACAATTCAACCAGTGGCCGGTATTATACTTTTATAGTGCAAAAAGCCGCTGCTACGCCGTTAAACTGTTCCATTCTCGAAACGCAATACAACCCGCGGACATTTAGTTCTGTTTCCCGCAATATTACAACGCCGGATAATACGCAATCTGTGACTGTATCGGCAACGCTTAGCAATACATTGCAAACCAGCGAATATTGTTTTCTTCGCTATTCTACCGACGGATGGAGTACATCCACAATCGTGGCCATGACTACCGGTTCTAATCCATATACGGCTACGATACCGGCACAGGCTGCCGGCACTACCGTATCGTATTATTGTTTTACTTCCAATCAAAGTTCTGTCAGCCCCGCATCGAATGCAGACTATTTTACATTGGAACTGATGAACAACAGTTATTCCAATTATTCCTATACGGTTACGTCCAGCACCCCGGCTTCGGTAACACTAAATGGGATCAGCACGGTAAATACGGCTAGCATTACTACGTCTTCCACAAACAATATCATTTACAATTTCCAACTGGGGGTTTCCACTTCCCCGGCAATACTCACAGCCGTGAGTTTCCCTACTACCGGCACTTATGCCAGTGGCGACTTTACTAATTTTAAGCTGTATTACACAACAACTTCCACATTTGCTACCACTAATCTGTTGGGGACAATCAGTAGCCCTTCTGCTGCAGCCACACAAACTTTTACAGGGCTAAGCCAAACCATATCTGCAGGTAGTACCGGTTATTTTTGGATTACGGCAGATGTAACATCAGGAGCAACAGTAGGGCATACTGCCACGGTAACACCGGCCTTGTCGTTTTCGAACCTTACATTTTCCGGAAGTATTAGTTCATCTGTAGGGACTATAAATGCAGGAGGCACGCAAACAATCATTGCAGCTACACCTTCGGTAAATTTGAATGGTACCAGTACAGTTGCCGCCGCCAGTATACCGGCTACCACTACCAACAATGTAATTTATAATTTCAACCTGGCGGTATCATTGTCTTCTACGGTAGTCAACGCGGTGAGTTTCCCTACTACGGGTAGTTATGCCAGTGGCGATTTCACTAATTTCAAATTATAT
>CAZKPH010000400.1:0-2117 GCA_964554605.1 uncultured Ferruginibacter sp. | reverse complement strand
GGGATTGGCCTCAATAACATATACAATACCATTTTTGATAGCAAACTGAATATTGATAAGGCCTTTTATATTTAATGCCCTGGCTATTTTCTCGGCATATTCTTCCATTGTCTCTACAATAAGCGGGCTAAGATTGAACTGGGGCAAAACTGCATTACTATCCCCGCTATGAATGCCGGCAGGCTCGATATGTTCCATTACTCCCATAACATGAAAATCTTTGCCATCGAAAATAGCATCGATTTCTGCCTCCTGGCAACGATCGAGGAAATGATCGATCAGTATCTTGTTGCCGGGTAAATGCTTAAGCAGACTTAGTACGCCTTTTTCCAATTCTTCATCGTTGAGCACAATCCGCATACGTTGCCCGCCCAATACATAGCTGGGCCTTACCAATACAGGATACCCTACTTGCTGCGCTACTTCAATGGCATCGTCTGTATTATAAGCGGTACCGTATTTTGGATAAGGGATATTTAGTTCTTTAAGCATATCACTGAACCGGCCCCTGTCTTCCGCAATATCCATATTATCAAAAGAAGTACCGATAATCTTAATGCCCTTTTCATTCAGCCTTTTCGCCAGTTTCAATGCTGTCTGGCCTCCCAATTGTACTATCACTCCTTCCGGTTTTTCATGCTCCACTATTTCCCAAAGATGTTCCCAGAAAACAGGTTCAAAATACAGCTTGTCTGCTATATCAAAATCTGTAGAGACAGTTTCAGGGTTGCAATTAACCATTATTGCTTCATACCCAGCTTCTTTAATGGCCATCAGCCCGTGTACACAGCAATAATCAAATTCAATTCCCTGGCCGATCCTGTTTGGGCCACTACCAAGTACAATTATTTTCTTTTTAGCTGTTGCCTTCGATTCATTGCTGATAATACCACCCTGAACCGCCGGTTTGTTTTCGAAAGTAGAATAGAAATAAGGTGTCTTTGCTTCAAATTCGGCACTGCAAGTATCCACCATTTTATACACTCTTGTTAATCCGGATTGTTTTCTGCGTTCATATAATTCCTCGGCATTTTCTTCTCTCATGATCCTCACAATCTGTTCATCGCTGAAACCAAGCAATTTTGCTTTCTTCAATAACTCATCAGGAAGTGTTTTCAGATCATATTGCGATAGTTCTTTTTCACATTCGCATATTTTTTGTATCTGATAAATAAACCATCTGTCTATCCGTGTGCTTTCGCAAATATGCTTAACACTTGCCCCCGACATAAGAGCATCTTTAATGCGGAAGATTCTATCCCACTTAGGTGTTTTGATATACTCGATTAATTCGGCGGCATGCATTTTACTGGGGCCGTAATACCCTAACCCTACGGCTTCATTCTCCAAACTCTGACAGGCTTTTTGTATAGCCTCAGCAAAACTTCTACCGATAGCCATCACCTCTCCAACACTTTTCATTTGCAACCCAAGTGTGTCATTAGCGCCTTTGAATTTATCGAAATTCCATCGGGGTATTTTTACAATAACATAATCCAGTGCAGGTTCAAAATAGGCAGAAGTAGACTGGGTAATCTGATTTTTTAATTCATCAAGATGATATCCTATAGCCAATTTAGCAGCAATCTTAGCAATCGGATACCCCGTAGCTTTGGAAGCCAGCGCAGAAGAACGGCTTACTCTCGGATTGATTTCAATTGCAATGATTTCTTCCGTATCCGGGTTCAATGCAAACTGCACATTACAGCCACCGGCAAAATTGCCAAGATTGCGCATCATACTGATTGCTGTATTGCGCATAAGTTGAAATGCCGTATCACTGAGAGTCATAGCCGGGGCCACAGTAATACTGTCCCCTGTATGAATTCCCATCGGGTCGAAATTCTCAACAGTACAGATTATTGCTACATTATCCGCAGCATCACGCAACAACTCTAATTCGAATTCTTTCCATCCTAATACTGCTTTTTCTACCAGTACTTCATGTATGGGGGATGCAGTTAACCCATTATTCAGCGCATCATCCAATTCATCTTTGCTGTGTACAAAGCCGCCGCCGGTGCCTCCCAGCGTAAAAGAAGGACGGATTACAAGCGGGAACCCGATTTCCTGTGCAAACTCTTTTCCTTCGAGAAAAGAATTGGCTGTCTTGGCAG
>CAZKPH010000399.1:0-2133 GCA_964554605.1 uncultured Ferruginibacter sp. | reverse complement strand
CTAATTTTTGTTGTGAACTTCAGGGAGAAATCCACTATAAAAACCATGTCTTCATGAACGTGGGGAGTCTGTGCCTGCCGCTGATATTTTAAACCGTATTGCTAAAGATTTGGATGTTAGTACGGATTATTTACTCAATGGTACACTTACTGATAAAAGCGCTGATGCTATCAGTGATGAAGAACTGTTAATACAGTTCCGTAAAGTGGAAGGGCTGCCCGCAAACAAAAAGAAACTCGTTAAAGAGTTTCTTGATGCTTTTATTTTTAAAAATGATTTGCAAAAACAATTACAGGCATAGTAAAATCTATTTGTACAAATTTAAAAGGCTGTCTGGATAATCTAAATGAGGTATTATTCTTATCGGGCTATCCATATAGCCGGGAACTACATCACCTTTAGTTTGAAAACCATAATATCCAGGTATGCGATTGCCTTTCTTCCAAACAATGCTGCTGTCCCAAAAATGTTTATCGTCAATATTATATCCAAACTTTATACTAACACGGTTATTTTCTTTTGGAAAAGTAATGGAACGTGCCATGCCCAAAGTATCATTGTGAACCCCATCCCAATAGGTTCCTTCATCATTTTTAAATTTACCATCTCCTAAATAATACCAACGAAATAAATTTCTGACTTTATTATAATTATCGTAGCCACTGGGCCTATACTGTCCAAAATACCAAATATTCCATATGTCTTTTTTTGAAGAACGATAACCTATCATATCCATTCCATCAAAATATAATTTATTAGGAATTTTACTTTCATAATCAGGAATAGATGCTATTGTAAAAGCAAACAATTTCAAACTGTCTGGGCTATAAAAAATACTATCTACATCAACTCTTACTTTATCAAATGGTATTTTATATTGTTTATAAAAATCAAAAATATCTACCTTCTTATCCATGAACTGCCATATCGTAGTAGCGATATACAAAGAATCCCGTTGATATATTTTATCAGAGCTGGAGTAACGAATAGGCGCTTCGGCTATTTTTGACTGACCTTGACAACCTACAAGAAGTGAAACAAATATTGCAATAAACAACCCTTTTATATCAGACATATTAATTATGTTTTAAAGGTACAACAACTGGTTTAGTAGCCGTTGCATCTGGTACATTGGTTGGGCGTATGTATGGCTGGATGGGAACAGGTTCATCACCATTATTAGTTGAAACAGGTATTTGTTGTATATACTTGTCCTTTCCATAATTAGCAATGCCATGCTCAGTACCTGCATCAGTAGGGATTTGTTTTGAACCAGGTACATCCGAACCGGAACTAATAGTACGTAATGCTCCCAGACCTTTTGCATTTGCAACACCATCTTTATCACCACTCATAAATAGCTTATTATTTACGTTCGCAGTAACAGGTAACTGGTTACCTTGGAAAGCAGCTATATCAACTTGGGTTTCTATTCTAAAGCCTAGGATAGGAGATTCTTTATGTGTTTTATTGTAATCTTCAACATATTTTTCCAATGCAAGTGTATATCCTCTGGAATATGCTGTACCCATACTATGGGTAACTATTTTAACTGTTTCCGTAATTTTGTTAGGGTCATTGGGGTCTCGTTTTAAGCCAGCAATAATTCGCTTAGCATCTGTAACTCCCTGCTTATAACCAGCCCTTATTCTCTGTTCCGCACTCGTATTTGATAAACTAGGATTGGAATTAATTCCGAATATTCCTCCCATACTGCCATCTCTGTACATGGTGTGCTTGTCTCCTATACGATTAATAATCTTTGTATCAACTCCTTCCCAATAGCTCTTTTTCCCACCTTGAAACCCATTCTGCATACCATTAATAAAAATGATTAAACGGCCATCAGGGTCAACAACATTTATAGGATTATCCAACGCATAAGCGTAAGGACTAATTTCAGTATACAAATGTTTTTCAGGATCGGGGCTTGGAGTTCGTACCAATCTTGTATCATAAAACCTTCCGCCCATATCAATCATATTCCCTTCCCCATAAATTTCATCCGCTTTCAAATGGCCACTAAATCCATATAAATAAGAACTGCTACTATTACTGTATTTCCTTCCGGGCATTGTCATACCGCCACTATAATAATCCGTTGCGCTTATCACATCCGCTTCGTAATGGTCT
>CAZKPH010000398.1:0-2137 GCA_964554605.1 uncultured Ferruginibacter sp. | reverse complement strand
ATCCACATACGGTATAGTAATATGCTATATCCTCATTGATATATGCATGATCGGTAGCACGATTATCGGGATATTGCTGCTTAAGTTCTTTAAGAAGCGGGTATGCCAGCGCATACTGTTTTTGCATAAAATATTCCTTTGCCTCATTAAACTTCTTCTCAGAAGACGTAACCATACTTGTGGGTTGTGAAAAAGCAGAAGCAGCCAGAAATGTAACGACAAGGACAAATAAAAACTTATGTTGCATGTATAATCTTATAAGTGCCGTAAAATTAATTATATTGTTTTCAGTACAAACACTATTCCAAAGCTATTGTGAATAAGTGGATAACTGCTTTATAAAACTTTGTACTTTTGTAAAGACTTGTTAAAATACAACTACAACAATATGAAAAAACTGATCTCAACCAAATATTCCGCCGGGGCATTCAACGCTGCCATTTTAATTGTACGCCTGTGCTTTGGCATCCTGATGATGAATCATGGCTATCAGAAACTGCTTCATTTTTCCGAAATGAAAAAAGATTTTATAAATTTTTTAGGGGCCGGCCCTGCCATGTCTCTTTCCTTGGTCATCTTTGCCGAATTCTTTTGCTCCCTGTTTCTCATAATAGGTTTATTCACACGTCTGGCCTGCATACCGCTAATCATTACTATGTGTGTGGCAGTTTTCAAAGTACACAATATGGAATTTTTTGGCAAAGGGGAAATGGCCAGCCTCTACCTGGGTACCTATCTGCTATTGCTATTTGTAGGAGCCGGAAAAGTAAGTGTAGATAGTATGATAAGTAAATAAAAAGAAATGTTTGTATCCGAAACAAAATTGCGTGTGCATTATGCACTGACAGACCAAATGGGAGTAGTGTATTATGGGAATTATGCCCAATTCTACGAAATAGGCCGAAGTGAGGCAATACGGCAGATAGGCTATACTTATAAAGATATTGAGGCAATGGGTATAATTATGCCAGTGGTACAAATGAACAGCCATTATTTACGCCCTGCCCGGTATGATGATCTGCTGACAATAAAAACAACATTAGCAGAAATGCCGGTACATCATAAGATTAGTTTTTCAACCGAGATATTCAATGAACAAAAGGAGCTACTGAATACCGGAAATGTAACTTTATATTTTATAGACCTCAAGACCATGAAAAAATGTGAAATACCGCAGGCACTGCGAAAGAAACTGGAAAAATATTTTTGAAAATATTCTCCCCTCCTTTCTTTGAATACATTTAACAAATCAATGTTTCTTTTTCAGTAATTGTAAACTATACCAAGTTTTAAGACTATGACAACCGCCGGAATTATAACCATAGGAGATGAATTACTTATCGGACAGGTAATAGATACTAATAGCGCCTGGATGGCACAAGAGCTAAACAAGGCAGGCATTGCCGTAAAAAGACGTGTAGCTGTAGGTGATGTTTGGGATGAGATATGGCAGGCTCTTGATGAAGAAAAAAAACATAATGATATCATACTCATAACCGGCGGGCTGGGTCCAACTGCCGATGACATTACCAAACCATTATTATGCAAATATTTCAACGGGAAAATGGTATTGAATGAAGGCGTTTTGGAAAACATAAAAAATATGTTTATAAATGTTTTCAAACGCCCTCTTATAGAACGAAACCTGAAACAGGCCGAAGTCCCTGATACCTGTACCGTTATTCCCAACAGAAGAGGCACAGCTCCAGGCATGTGGTTCGAACAAGATGGAAAAGTGTTCGTCAGTATGCCGGGTGTGCCTCATGAAATGAAAGGCATCATGGAAGATTATGTCATAGCCGAACTTGGCAAACGGTTCAGCCTTCCTGCCATTCTTCACAAAACCTTGCTCACAGCCGGAATTGGCGAATCCTTCCTTGCAGAAAAGATCAGGGATTTTGAAGCAGCGTTGCCGGTGCATATCCGGCTTGCCTATTTACCAAACTATGGCATGGTAAGATTACGGCTTTCAGCAACAGGGTATGGGAAAGAACATTTAGCAAAAGAACTGGAACAACAGTTCACATATCTGCAAACACTATTGAAAGAACATGTAGTAACAAATGAAGACGAGCCTCTTGAAGATGTGATCAAGAAACTGATGCTAAAAAGAAAAAAAACGCATTGCATACCAGAG
>CAZKPH010000397.1:0-2143 GCA_964554605.1 uncultured Ferruginibacter sp. | reverse complement strand
AAAGTATAATTAGCGTTTGTTTTCTGTTGTGTCATAATTAAGAATTAAAATGAGTGAAAAAATGTTTATTAAGTTGTAGATCGTATAAAGATTTTTCGGGCTTCATATGTTGGCAAAGCTGATGGCTTATTATAGGGGGTGTAAGTTAAATATATTATTGATAAGTACTTTAAAAGTAAGTAATTCTTTTATAAAACCCTTTTGATTTTTCATGAACAACCAGCTTCTTTTTTTATAAAAAGCCTCTTACAATGATATGTTTAAATTCAATGGCTTATTGTATGAAAATTTCCAAAATAATTAGTATCAGGATTGCCTGTTTCTTTGCACAATCGTTTACCTTTAATATTGCTGAAAGTACTCCGGTATATAACCCGGCAGAAAAGTACGGATATAAAACGTATGTGATTTTTATAAAATAAATTTTATCAAAAAATATCTTATTTAAAATGGAAATACTTCATGTCAGCGCAGAATGTTTCCCGGTTGCAAAGGCCGGTGGTTTGGCAGATGTGGTAGGAGCCCTGCCAAAATATCAGAATGGGTTCGGGCATATTGCAAAAGTCGTTATGCCCATGCATCGTACAAAATTTCTCTATGATAATGAGTTTGATGTTGTACATAAAGGATACTTTGGTATGGGGCCGTCTATGAGGTTCGACTATACGATTATAAAGGAAAAATTCAATACTATTGGTTTTGAGTTGTATATGGTTGATATAAACGGGTTGTTGGACAGAGAGGATATTTACGGTTATGGGGATGATGCCGAAAGATTTATGGCTTTTCAGATAGCCGTGATTGACTGGGTAAGTAACTGGGAAAAGGCTCCGGATATTATTCATGTACATGACCATCATACGGCATTGATACCCTTTATGGCCCGGCATTGTTATGCATATAAACATTTAGCCGGTGTGCATACGGTGCTTACGATACACAATGGCCAGTACCAGGGCTGGATGAGTTGGGATAAGAGCATCTATATACCGGATTGGGATACATGGAAAGGAGGCTTGCTGGAGTGGAACGGTACCATTAACCCATTAGCCAGTGGTGTGAAATGTGCTGCAAAAGTGACTACCGTAAGCGAAAGCTATATGGAAGAATTACGCCATAATGCTAAGGGATTGGAAATGCTTTTTGAATATGAAAGGGGAAAATGTGTAGGGATATTGAATGGTATCGATGATGATGTATGGAATCCTGCTACAGATAGTTTTTTGCACAAAAATTTCAGCATTGAGGATGCGGCAGAGGGCAAACTTGCCAACAAGAAAATACTGTGTAACCAATACGGGCTTGATATTAATAAGCCGCTTTTTGTTTTTATCGGGAGGCTTGTATATGAGAAAGCAGCGGATTTATTGCCGGCTGTAATAGGCGATGCTTTGTATTACATGAACCAGGAAATGAATTTCCTGGTATTGGGAAGCGGAGATACACAAGTAGAGTGGCAATTGGATCACATGAATCACCAGTACATGGGATACTATAATTCCAAGATTGGATACAATGAACCGCTGAGCCATCAGATGTATGCCGGTGCAGATTTTTTACTGATGCCTAGCCGTGTTGAACCTTGCGGCCTCAATCAGTTTTATGCCATGCGTTACGGTGCCGTCCCGGTAGTGCGGAATACAGGCGGACTGAAAGATTCGGTTATAGATTTTGGGGATGAAAACGGGTACGGGATTAAATTTGAGCAGCCGAGTGTCGGGGATATTACTTATTCTATATATAGGGCATTGGGGCTTTATAACAATAAAAAACTTTTGCATGAACTACGTGAAAGAAATATGGCATTAGATTTTAGCTGGGAAAAAAGTGCAGGGCGTTATATAGAATTATATAAACAGGCCGGGGTGTAATATTTTTTTTTAACATTAAGTTTTACCTTAATTTTATGCACAATAGAAGTTCCATAAAAAAATTAGTACCAAATAAGAAAAACGCTTTTTACTTACCTAATAATTTTTTGTATGACGATCGGAAAGTCTGTAATTTCAATAGTTCTGGGAGGAGGGGCAGGGTCCAGGCTATATCCGTTGACCTCAACCCGAAGCAAACCGGCAGTACCTATTGCCGGTAAGTACAGATTGGTAGATATCCCTATCTCCAATTGTATCAATTCCGGGATCAA
>CAZKPH010000396.1:0-2146 GCA_964554605.1 uncultured Ferruginibacter sp. | reverse complement strand
AAACAAAAATTCTTCTTTAGGCAGGTCTGCCAGGCGGTACTGGTCGGTACCGATAACTTTCGCCACTATATTGTTCTTCCTTGCCTTTGCAGCAAGGTCTGTGGCCAGTTTTTTCGAATTGCCTGTTTCAGTGCCAAATAGTATTGATATTTTTTTTACTCCCGCATTTACGGCAGAAACATCCGCATTGCCCGACACACGGTCAATTGATTCTTTGAGGTACACACTCATCTGGGTAAGTTCCGCAGATGTTGCTCCCTTAATCAGTTCCCTGAAAATATTTATTTTTTGTTCTGATAACATGCTTTCTTTTTTAAAACATAAACTCGCTAATCTAATGGAGCAAAATAGTAACCGGCATCATTTTGATTATTTGCTTCCAGCCATGCAAATTTTTCATGCAGGGCTACAACTTTACCTATAATTATCAGGGAGGGAGATATAAATTCCTTCCCTTCCCATTTCCGGCAACACTCTGCTAACTCAGACTTGTAAACTCGCTGAAAAGGAGTTGTAGCCTGCTCCACAACCGCAATATGCCGGTCGGCAGGCATCCCGGCTTCCAAAAGTTTATCTGCTATCAGTTTCAGTTTCTGGCTGCTCATGTAAAACACAAGCGTATCATCGCTTAATGCAAGGCACTGCCAATAATCATCCGTAAGAATACGTTCGTCATATAAGGTCAAAAACCTCACAGCCGTGGCATATCCCCTTGCCGTAAGCGGGAATCCGGCAAAAACTGCAGCGCCTGATGCAGCCGTAACGCCGGGTATTATTTCATAAGGAATCTGATTTTCCTCCAGGATAACCAGTTCATCCAGAATATTGGAAAAAACGGCGGCATCACCGCCTTTAAGGCGAACAACGGATTTGCCCTGCCGGGCATAATCCACGAGTAATTGATTAATATCTTTTTGCCGGACTGACGAAGCCTTGCAACCTTGTTTTCCTACAAAGATTACCGGGACTTCGCCAGTGACATATTTTCTTAAAATATCCACACTTACCAACCGATCTGTAATAACAACATCAGCCTCCTGTAAACTACGTACAGCCTTTACCGTTATTAGCTCCGGGTCTCCGGGACCCGCAGATGCCAATACCACTTTGCCTATATTACGATGTTTACCTGCCATCAAAACAACCCTTCGATTGACAAATACCTTTCCCCGGTATCGTAGTTGAATGTAAGCACTTTTGACCCAGCAGGGATTTCCCTGATCTTTTTGGCTACTGCCGCAAGGGATGCCCCTGTAGATATACCCACAAGGATACCTTCTTCTTTTGCAATCCGCTGCGTATAACTAAATGCATCATCTTTCGCTACCTGTATAATCCCGTCCAGTGCGCCTGTATTCAAAATTGAAGGGACAAACCCGGCGCCAATACCCTGCAAAGGATGTGGGGATGGGCTTCCTCCACTCAGTACAGGAGATAATTCCGGCTCTACTGCAAATACCTTGAGATTGGGAAATTTCGCTTTTAGTATTTCAGCAACACCAGTAATATGCCCGCCTGTACCTACTCCTGTTATCACGTAGTCTAATCCGTCGGGAAAATCATTCAATATTTCCTGTGCAGTCGTCTTTCTGTGTATTTCTGTATTGGAAGGATTATCGAATTGCTGGGGCATCCATGCATTCGGAGTCGTAGCTACAATCTCCCCTGCCTTTTCAATAGCACCTTTCATACCTTTTTCCCTGGGAGTAAGTACAAATTCAGCACCGTATAAAGCCATCAGCCGCCTTCTTTCTATACTCATACTCTCCGGCATAACAAGGATAATCCTGTATCCTTTTACGGCTGCCACCAATGCTAATCCGATACCTGTGTTTCCTGATGTCGGTTCTACGATCACGCTATCTTTATTTAGCAATCCCTTTTGTTCAGCATCTTCGATCATTGCAAGGGCAATACGGTCCTTGATACTGGCCCCCGGATTAGTCCTTTCCAATTTGATCCACACTTCATGTGAATTGCCAAAGAGCCTGTTGATACGCACATGGGGCGTATTCCCGATAGTTTGTAAAATACTTTTTGCTTTCATTTTGCGTTTTTTTAAATGTATTATTTTTGTTTCTATATTACAAAGTTCAATATCTCGGCAGGCAACGGGTTTTTATCTCTTATTGACACTTCGCTTTTA
>CAZKPH010000395.1:0-2148 GCA_964554605.1 uncultured Ferruginibacter sp. | reverse complement strand
GCATCAATGTAAGGATATGATGTACTTATATGGCTGACACAGGTAATATGTGATGTGAGTATTTGAAAAAATAAATTAAAATACAGATTATGAATACAATAGATTTCGCAAAATACCCCGATGGATTGCTTCCTGCTATTATTCAGGATAGTATTACCGGCAAAGTGTTGATGCTGGGTTTTATGAATCAGGAGGCACTTGATAAAACAAAAGTTTTGCAAAAAGTAACATTCTACAGCCGAAGTAAAGGCAGGCTATGGACGAAAGGGGAAGAGAGTGGCAATTTTCTCATACCGGAATCGATTCTTTCAGACTGTGACAATGATACATTGCTAATCAAGGCAAAACCATTAGGGCCTACATGCCATACCGGTGCAGATACCTGCTGGGGGGAGAAAAATAGTGGCGGTAATTTTCTGGACTACCTGGAATCGGTTATATCGGACAGGAAAAATAACCCTTCGGAAAAGTCTTACACAACTTCTTTATTTAATAAAGGGATAAATAAAATAGCCCAAAAAGTTGTAGAAGAAGCCGTAGAACTTGTTATTGAATCTAAAGATGAGAACAAGGATTTGTTTTTGGGAGAAGCCGCCGATCTGTTGTTTCATTACCTGGTTCTTTTGCAGGCAAAGGGTTACAGGCTTGAGGATGTTATAAATATTTTACGTGGAAGGCACAAATAATATGAAAGCTCTCTGCAATTATATACTTATTATTTTTTTTATTTTTATCACACAGGTACTGGTTGCCCAATATCTTCCTAAAGATACTGGCTATGTAACCAGGGACATTAAGAAAGATTTTGGGGCTGCGGGAGACGGTATTGCTGATGATCAACCTGCATTTGAAAAGGCTTCAGTTTTTTTTAATAAACGCAATGGAAATGGCAGGCTGATAATACCTTACGGTATCTACCGGGTAGGGGAGCAGGAGCCTGACAGCCCTTATCATTACCTGAAAGGGAAAGATGTATTGCATTTTAGAAATGTAAGCAACATGGAGATAAAAGGCTTTCCGGATAAAACCGGGAATTATCCTCTTCTCAAATTTAGTAATGGCCTTTATTTTGGGGCATTCTATAATGTCGGTGAAAAAAAAGGGCTGCCTAAATGCAGTGCTTCACAAAAATATGATACCCGTACAGAAGCTTCCGGCGGGGCGGCAATTTCTTTGGAAATATGCTCGAATGTATCTGTTTCCGATTTAGATATTGACGGTAATATGGAAAACCTTATCATGGGTGGGCCCTGGGGTGATGAAGGCTGGCAGGTTTTTCATGTCGGTATCTTTACGGCATATGGAAGAGATATAACCATTCGAAATATTTCTGCACATCATTTTGGCCAGGACGGCCTGGAGAATCTCGGTACACGAAATCTATCCCTCATTAACGTAATTAGTGAGTATAATGCCCGTCAGGGTTTTTCCTGGGTGGACGGCGATACATTATATGCAAGGGATTGTGTTTTCAATCATAGCGGTCGGGCTTTTTTTTATTCTCCCCCCGGGGCTGGTGTTGATATCGAGCCCGAACAGGGGAATGATATTGTTTTTGCCAGTTTTGCCAATTGTACTTTTGGATTCAATCATGGCTGTGGGTTACTGATGGCAACCGGGAAGAATACGGTAAGGGATATGCGATTCGACAGTTGTTCATTTATAGGGCTACATAACTGGTCTGCCTGGGTTCCCGGCAGGGATATACATTTTACAAATTGTAGCTTTTATGGCAATCTTGTTCATACGGTGCCTTCCAGGGAGGTAAAAAGGGTCAGCGATATCACGTCTTTCAGCAAATGTTATTTTTCTGATGTATATAATAACCGGTTTACACGTATAGCGGATAACTATTTTTTCCCTCTTAATAACGAGAGGATAATCATTGATAGTTCGAGTATAAAGGTTTTCAACAGGGGATTTTTCTGGCATTCCAGCGGATGCGGGAAAACAGACAGTTTGTCCAGTGAAGTAAGGAATACTGTTTTCGATTGTGGAAATTCCGGAAAATGGCAGGCCTATGTAACGGGCATAAGGTTTGTAAATTCGCAATTGTATACAACAGCAGGAATGCTGAACCTGGCTTGCCCGGAGAATTATATACGATTTAATAAAACAATACTTTCCGAGGCAGATTTCATGAAAAGG
>CAZKPH010000394.1:0-2179 GCA_964554605.1 uncultured Ferruginibacter sp. | reverse complement strand
AATCAATAAAAACGATGACGCATTTGATTATTATAAAAAAGCGGCGTCTGTGAATGAGAAAGATGAATTCATGACTCCTGAAGCCTTATTTAGGGCTGCTACTTTCGCTGAAGCAACAGGCAAATCGAAAGATGCAATCGAACTCTTCCGGAAAATAAAAGATGAATACCCCAAAAGCAGCCATGCGGCTGAAGTGGATAAATACCTGGCAAGATTGGGTGTATTCAAATAAATGATCATGGCAATTATATCAGACACATTATATACTGTCACAGGCATCCAGATACCGAAGGATGCCTGTGTAGTTATTATATACACTGAATGGAATGAGGCTACGGTAAATAAGCTAAAGGACGGTTGTTGCCGGATATTGGATGAAAACAAAGTCAATTATGTACAGGTAAGCGTACCCGGAGCTTTCGAGATACCTTTTGCTATCAGGAAATATTGGGACATGGCAGAGAAGAAACCGGATGCTTTTATTGCGTTAGGATGTGTCCTTAGAGGCGGCACACCACATTTTGAATATGTTAGTAAAGCCATAACCGATGGTATTTTACAACTCAATATCACTCTTCCTGTACCTTCAATCTTCGGCGTACTTACGGTTGATACGCAACAACAGGCAGATGAACGGACGGGCGGTATCCATGGAAATAAAGGAGAAGAAGCTGCACTTACAGCCATTAAAATGATTAGTTTTACTAACAAACTCCTCAGCAGATAATGAAAGTACATCTTTTCATTCCTTGTTTTGTAGATCAGTTGTATCCGGAAACGGCATTCAATATGGTAAAAGTGCTGGAAAAAGCGGGATGTGAAGTACATTACAATGCCAATCAGACATGCTGTGGACAACCTGCCTTTAATGCTGGTTTCTGGGATGAATCAAGAGCCGTATGTTCCAAATTCCTTAAAGATTTTTCCAACGCCGAATATATTGTGGCTCCTGGTGCAAGTTGTGTCGGATTTGTCAGGAATTATTACCCAAAAATATTTGAAAATGCCACAGTGCACAACCAGGTAAAATATCTTGGGAAAAAAATATTTGAACTCACCGAATTTCTAACTGATATCGTCAAAGTCGAACAATTTGATGCTGCCTTGCCCGGAAAAGCTACTTACCATGATAGTTGCGCTGCCTTGCGGGAATGTAAAATCAAATCCGGGCCCCGGAACCTACTGGCTAATGTTAAAGGACTTACCCTGGTGGAAATGAAGGATAATGAAACCTGCTGTGGCTTTGGTGGAACTTTCGCAGTAAAATATGAACCGATCTCTATTGGTATGGCCGATCAGAAAATTGCCAATGCCGTAGAAACTGGGGCTGACTATATTATCTCTACCGATCTGAGTTGCCTCATGCATTTGGATGGCTGTATAAAAAACAAGAACCTTTCTCTCAAAACAATGCATATCGCTGATGTACTGGCTTCCGGCTGGTAGTGTACGGTTTCTCTTCTTTCCAAAAGGAAATCCTTTAAAAATATCGCATTGCAAAAATCTGAAGTTCATAAATTGTATAGATTTGAATAAAAATATTTATGGCTTACTGGCTTGTAAAATCGGAACCATTTAAATACAGTTGGGACCAGTTTCTGAAAGACAAAAAAACATTCTGGGATGGTGTAAGGAATTATGCAGCCCGTAATAATTTAAAAGCAATGAAAAAAAACGATGAGGTACTATTCTACCATAGTAATGAAGGAATGGAAATTGTCGGCATTGCCACTGTAGTTAAAGAGTCTTATCAGGATCCTACGGCAGATGACCCTGCATGGGTTGCAGTAGACCTGAAACCTTTGCGAACCCTAAAAAAAACGGTCACGCTTTCCCAAATCAAGGTGGAAAAAAAACTTGCAAATATGGCGTTGGTAAGGCTGGGTAGATTATCTGTTCAACCTGTAACGAATGAAGAATGGGCAACAATCATGAAGATGGCAGGAGAAAAATAACTTCATCAAAACCCAACTGTATGGTGGTTTCACTGCTATTGATAAATAGCCTGATTATATTTAGGAGAGAGCTGCCATTTGTAATTTACTATTAGCAATGAAAAGAAAACATATTGTTGTACTTACAGGTGCCGGAATAAGCGCTGAAAGCGGGTTAAAGACCTTCAGGGACAGTGACGGCTTGTGGAATGGGTATAATGTATATGAAGTAGCAACTCCTGACG
>CAZKPH010000393.1:0-2199 GCA_964554605.1 uncultured Ferruginibacter sp. | reverse complement strand
CAGCAACATGCTTTTAAAATAAACATTTGCCTGGTCGATTGTTACGGCTTGAAACTCCAGTTCTACAGAACGGTTCTGGATACTTATCCTTTTATACACCTGGTCTACAAAGGGTATTTTGAACCGGAGTCCGGGAGTGCGTATACCTACAAATTTACCAAAACGGGTAATAACGGCTATTGTGCCTTGATTGACAGTAAATAACCCGCTGAATATAATCAATGCGAGTACTATCAGCCACCAAAATTCTCTTAAGATATCCATATACTTATTTTTTATTGAAGTTAATACATTTTTGTTTGGAAAGAAAGCCAGGGTTTTGCACTGCTGTTGAACGGAGCGTCGCCACTGAAGCTATATCAGGGTACCGGGGCTGGTTTTCCAAAACCTATCCCCGCTCTTCCCAGATGGAAGCAAGATGCACAATGGTCTCCGCAGCTTTTGCCATATCGGATGTGCCTATCCATTCCCGTTTGCTGTGAATGTTCTGCATGCCGGTAAATATATTCGGGCATGGCATTCCCATATAGCTAAAGCGGCTGCCATCCGTGCCTCCCCGTATACTTTCGGTTTGTACGTTAAGCCCTGCCCGTTCAATAGCTTCTTTTGCATAAGCCACCACCTGCGGGTATTGGTCCAACACTTCCTTCATATTGCGGTATTGCTCCTGCACATCGTAATGCAGTTTTGCGCCAGGGAAGCGGGCAATTACTTTTTCTGCAATTGTTTTCAGGCGTGTGTGGTGATCGTTGAGGCCCTCTACCGTAAAATCTCTTACTATAAACTGAATTGTGGCTTTTTCGGCAATTCCATTCACTGCTACCGGATGGACAAAGCCTTCTCTTTGCCATGTTGTTTCAGGGCTCCACTCGTTCTTTGGCAATGCATCCAAAATAGCGCCTGCCACTTTTAGTGCATTTACCAGTTTTCCTTTGGCATAACCCGGATGTATAATAACCCCCTCCACGGTAATAATGGCCGCATCGGCACTGAATGTTTCATCTTCGAGGCTTCCGGCATCACCACCATCTAGCGTATAGCCGTAAGTGGCATTAAGCTGTTCCATATCTGCTTTTGCCGTGCCTCTGCCTATTTCCTCATCAGGAGTAAACAGTATGCGGATATCGCCGTGCAGGATTTCCGGGTGTTGCAGTAAATAATGAGTAGCTTCCATTATTGCAGCCACGCCGCTCTTATCATCTGCTCCCAACAACGTATTGCCGCTGGCGGTAATAATGTCCTTCCCGATATGCTTTGACAGGTAAGGGAACAGCGATGGGGAAAGCACCATAGACAGGTCGTCAGGGAGGATAATATCTTCCCCGGAATAATTCTTATGCAATAATGGTTTTACATGTGTACCACTGCAATCTGGCGCTGTATCTACATGCGCACAAAAACAAATAACCGGGATATCCTTTTTTGTTGTATTGGCAGGTATTGTCGCATATACATATCCGTAAGTATCGGTTTTAACATTGGCAATGCCTATACCTAACAGTTCATCGGCAAGCAGCCGGGAAAGGGCTTTCTGCTTTTCGGTAGACGGGTGCATGTCCGAATCGGGATTGCTCTGCGTATCGATACGCACATAACGCATAAACCTTTCCGCTACCTTTTCAGGCGAAATGGAAATCATATTAATATTGGTTTACAGTAAATCCAGCTACCGGCATCAACCAATAGCAACCAGTTCTATATCAAACACAAGTTCTTTACCGGCAAGAAAATGATTCGCATCAAGCACCACCGCATCTTCTTTAATCTCTACCACTACTACAGGTACAGGCTGTCCATACTGATTGCTCAGAGTAAGGCGCATACCTGGTTCCAGATTCATATCGGCAGGCACATTCTCCTTCGGGAACTGTATCACAGCCTCATCGCTTCTTTCCCCATAAGCCTCAGCTGCAGGGATATTTATTGTTTTTTTATCTCCTACCACCATTCCGGGGATAGCAGCATCAAATCCTTTGATCATTTGCCCGGCCCCAACTGTAAATTCGAGCGGTTCCCTTCCAACAGAAGAATCAAATTGTTCGCCATTAGTTAATTTTCCGGTATAGTGAACTTTCACTACATCGCCTGCCTGAACTTGTTGCATTTTTAAATATTTATTTTTGAGTAATTATGGACCGGGCAGGACGAATCCTGCTCAACTGCATTGGCGTCGCACTCTTGTACATCAGTAATCCTATT
>CAZKPH010000392.1:0-2204 GCA_964554605.1 uncultured Ferruginibacter sp. | reverse complement strand
CAATCTGATGCTCTAACCAACTGAGCTACAGCTACCGTTTTGAAGGAGTGCAAAAATAGTGAAATTCTATTCTTATACAAAATTACATTTTCATTTACTTAATAATTGCGTTTCTTTGCACCTTAATAACTAATATGCACTGGCTCGCATACTGCTCAATCATTTTACTCTCAGCTTTTTTAGGTTGGTTTGTTATCTGGCTGGCAATTAAACTTTTGTTTCACCCCCGAAAAGCAATATTCCTGTCTGGCTTCAGGCTTCAGGGTATTTTTCCAAAAAATCAGGAAAATATTGCAACGCATATTGGCAAAATAGCCGGAGAAAACTTTTTTAATTTATCTGCAATAGAAAAACAACTCATTTCCCAGGACAATTTCGATAAACTCAGGCCTGAACTGGAAATACATATTGACGATTTTCTGAGAAACAGGCTTAAAGAAACCTTCCCGATGCTGAGCATGTTTATAGGTGATAAAACCATCAACCAGTTAAAGAATGCATTTCTTTCGGAGTTGGAAACGCTTTTCCCTGTTATAATGAAAAGCTATGCAAATAAAATTGGTAACGAGTTTGAAATTGAACGTATTATATACGAAAAAGTAAAAGGCTTCCAATCGATACAGATGGAGCAGATAATGCTTAATGCTATGGGAAAAGAATTATCATATCTTAAATTTTTCTTTGCAGCACTCGGTTTTTTATTCGGACTGATCCAGGCATTTATTATAATGAATTTAATAACTTAACCCTGTTTTTTTACACCCCTACAGTGTATAAGCCACTCATCATTTAATCGTATCCTGCATTAAACCCACCTATGAACTTTACATCTAACACATAAAAATAATAAATCATATACATGAAATTTTTAATTTTTAGCACAGCTTTATCTGCTCTTTGCTTAACAAATCTCGTTTCTAATGCGCAGGCCCCATCCGGAATGGGAAGAGGAGCCGGAAGAAATGGGCAAAATATGAATATGGGGCATTTTTATGGCAAAGTGATTGATGCAGCTACTGCCAAACCTATTGAAGCCGTTTCCATACAATTGATCCAAAACAAATTTGATACTACCACGAAGAAAAGAAAAGACGTTACCATAGCAGGCATGCTTACTGATAAGAAAGGAGATTTCAGTTTGGAAAATCTTCCGGTAATGGGCCAGTTCAGGCTTAAGATTACTGCAATTGGCTATGTACCGGTAGAACAAAAAGTAGCATTCGACATTAACATGAGTGCAGCAAAAAACGGCGACTATAGCAGCCTGCTAAATGGAATAGATAAAGACCTGGGAAACTTTAAACTGAAGATAGACGCAGAGCAATTGCAGAATGTAACGGTCACTGCAACCAAACCATTACTGACGATGGGCATAGACAGAAAAGTATATAATGTAGAAAAAGATATAAACAGCACTGGGGGAACTGCCGTAGATGTTATGAAAAATGTACCCAGTGTTTCCGTGGATATGGATGGTAATGTTACCATGCGCAATGCCTCGCCGCAGATATTTGTCGATGGCAGGCCTTCTACCCTTACACTGGATCAGATACCGGCGGATGCCATTGCCACCATTGAAATCATTACAAACCCTTCTGCAAAATATGATGCTTCAGGTGGAGGATCCGGCATATTGAATATTGTATTGAAAAAGAATAAAAAAATCGGATATAACGGGAATATCCGTGCAGGTATCGACAGCAGGCTTAAACCCACAGTGGGTGCCGATATTAATATCCGAGAAAAGAAAGTCAACCTGTTCGCAAGCGCCAATACCAGTTTCAGAAAATCTATCAGCACTATACAAACTTCCCGTACAGATTTTCTTACTGGCGCCACAGCGCATTTATTGCAAAATAACGGCCCGACCAATAATGGCAATTTCGCCTTTGGCAGAGCAGGGTTAGATTATTTTATTGATAACAGGAATACAATAACACTCAGCGGCAATATTGCGGGTGGTAGTTTCAAATCCACCGACCTGATCAACATTGAAAGGGATACCGTATTTGAAACCATCACCAGTTCCGATTATGGCAACAGAAATAGCAATGCGAAAAGGAATTTCAATAACTACGGAACCACGTTGAGTTTTAAACACAATTTTGCAAAAGCAAATAAAGATATAACTGCAGATATTAACTACAATTACAGTAAAAACACATCCAGTAGCAATTATGGTACTCAGTACTTTTTTACTAATA
>CAZKPH010000391.1:0-2244 GCA_964554605.1 uncultured Ferruginibacter sp. | reverse complement strand
AGTGTATTATAATCTTTAGTACGTCCATGATCTGCGATAACAAATGCCGAAGTAATATTATCATACCTGATATCATAATAGGGGCGCCCGGTGGCAAAAGTATAACTGGCATTAAACTCTGTTTTCAGTGGCATTACGAACCTTTTTATCACCAGTGACGCAGTATGCCTGGCGGCAAAACCGGGTTCCATTAATCCCGGGTAATTTAAAAAATCTCTTTTAGTATCCAGATAAGAATACGATACCCAGTAATCTACATTCTTGAGCGTTTTCCGGTCCCTCCAAAATAATTCAATCCCTTTGGCATCTCCAAATCCGGCATTATCTCTGGCTATTTCCTTGCCATATATATTATAATCTGTTTTTACAAGTTGTAAATATTTTTTATAGAAAATTTCCGACCGGAAAGTATAATTGGCATTATGTAATAAATACTGTAAAATATAATGATCTGCACGTTGGTATTTAAGTCCTGTTGCACCCGGCAGATATTTCCTCTCCGGATTTTGGAAAAATATACCATAAGCAAAAGATGCCTGCCCGCCGCCTGGCAACTTATAGGATGCCGAAGCTCTGGGAGCTATGTTCCAACGGTTCAGGTTCTCTGAACGTTCTGCACGGGAACCTAGTTTCAAGGCTAGATTATTGCTTGCGTAAAGATCTGTTTCTGCAAATAATGCCAGTAATTTTTCGTTTACCGTTTCTCTGAAACGTATCCCATTGTATAACGTATAGGTAGCTTTTTCGTTGCTTATGAAATAGTCGCTTCCAAACCTTACGGCAGACAACCCTTTTATTTTTTTTTCAAAAACAATTCTTGATTGTGCATACAAGGCTCTGGTAAGTAAGGAAAAATTCTTATAGGCAAATAATTCGGGCTCCGTTATCAGTACTTTATTATTATCCTTATCCTGCGTCTCATTTTGAATATCATCTTTATTTGTACTGAAGCTGAAGCCTGCATTTAATTTCCAACTCTTTCCTAGGTTTTCTTTCCAGTTTATGTTTTGAAATGTATTTATATTCTGTATATGGAATGCTGATTTGATTTCGGCAGAGTCTACATCCGTATTTCTTAACCCGGTAGCATTGCCACTGAAATATCCATAATATTTAATGAAGCCTCCGTTTTTGGTCTTTGCACGGAAATTAAGATCCCCTTCATGTGCAACGGGTATTTTATAAAAATCCGGAACTTGTTTATTCACTTTAAAAGCCAGCGCCAAATTGGTATAATTATAAGAAATACCCCAGGAATACTTTTTGTTCTTAGCCAATTTCTGAATCCCACCGCCAAGCCCGATAACCGAAATGTTTAGATCTGCAGATGTTTTATCCGGAAGGTCTTTACTTTCCAGAATTAGGGCAGATGACAATGCCTGTCCGTAAAGAGCAGAATAGCCACCTGAACTAAAAACAGTCCCCTTGAATAAGAATGGATTAAATCTTCCATGGCTCGCAATACCCGGCAAACTGCTATAAAAGAAATTATTTACAAGGTTACCATCTATATATATTTTACTTTCTGTGGCTGTTCCCCCTCTCACAAACAACCCTTCGCTTTCCCCAACCTGCTGCGTCCCCGGAAGTGTTTTAAAAGCTCCGGAAATATCCCCATTGGCACTAGGGATAGTTACAATATCCAACGCATCCAAAACAGCCCCTCTTTTTTTGTCGCCAGCCTCAAATGTACCGGCTGAGATAATAACGGCTTTCAATTCGGTAACCAATTCTTTAAGATTGACATGGAGTACTACCGGCTTGCCCGCAATGCTGATTTTCCGAAAGAGCGTTCCATACCCCAAACAACTTATCTCCAAATCCCGTACACCACTTTCCAAAGTCGTAAATTGGAATTTCCCTGCAGAATCGGCAGTTGCTCCATCGTAAGAATCCTTAATTGAAATACTCGCCCCCGAAACAGCCTTGCCCCTATTATCAGTAATCAAGCCTGAGATAGAAGTTTGCGCATTCAGTGAAGTAGAGGATACCACTATTATTGCAAATACCCATTTTATAAACATATCGCAAATATAAAATAGTTTACAACATAAACAAAATTATTTTTTCATTTCCCTTTTTAAAGTCTGGGTTATGGATTAGCGGATTTAGATAACATTTTGTTATAAATAATTGTAAATAAAATAATTAAAAAAATAAAAAAATTATAATTTAAAAAATTATTATTCCAAAAACTTATTCACATCGGCAAAAAATAATTTTTTTATGTGGGGGCAATTTGTA
>CAZKPH010000390.1:0-2248 GCA_964554605.1 uncultured Ferruginibacter sp. | reverse complement strand
GAGCCGGAAGCCCGCAACCGATCCAAAACGAAGGCCCCGCTCGCGCGGGGCCTTCCTCATGGTTTGCGGTCTAGTGTCGAAATCATTGAAAAAGGATGATTTAGGCATTGACCATTTAGGCACCAGACACCATTTCGTATCTGGTTGATTTCGATCAGAAGCAGCACCCACGCGATCCGGATGCGATGGTTCCCATTCCGGATTCAGGGCCATCACTGCTAAAAACCCATCCGTGCCTTATCCCATAAGGCACGGATGGGTTTTTAGGTTGTCGCCTTGGCCCGTTCCTGAAGTTGGAACCTGCTGCCTTGTGTCCCGAAGGCCGGCCAGTGCCGCCACTCGGTCTCGGACCAGCCCTCTTCTATGAGCATGGCTTCCAGCCAATGGATGGCCTCCGCCTTCGAGTTGAAGACCCCCAGTTCCAGTTCCGTGTCCGCATCCCAAGGGCCGTCCGGGTTTGGTTCCACCTCAAACAGCACAATCAAGGGCCCGGCAGTGGCGCCTTTGGATCCCTCCCGCCCAAGTGCGGCCTGATAGACGGTCACCGCCCGAGCGATCCAGCCGCCCTGGGCCTTCGCTTCCCGCAAGAAGGCCGCCCAGTCGGCGGGCTTGAACAGCCGGTGGAGGATGCGGATGGATTCCTGGGGATGGCCATCCGCGTGGGGCAGCCCCAGCACGGCACCGCCCGCCAGAGTCTGGCTCAGGCGGACCTCTTCGGGGGAAGCGTGTTCCAGACGGATGGTGCGGTTGCCATTGCGAATGACCCGGTCGGGCCCATCCGTTAGAAAGACCACCTCCGCCACCACCTGACGGCTCAGATGAAGCAGATTCGCCCATTCCAGCGCGATGCGGCCAATCTGGTGCCCGTCAGCTTCGGCAAGGGCCTTTGCGATTTCCCATGGACCAAAGCCAGACCAAGGGCCGAACTTGGTATGCATAGCCTTCCCGAACACCCCGTCGGCCTCTTCCAGTAGGATCCCTTCGGATACCAACGAGGCCAGCGCAGCGTCCACGACCTCGGGGTCGCCGAACGCTTCGAAGGCCCTCTGAAGAATCGGGGTCTTTTCAGGCGCGCCGGCCACGTAGGTTCTGATCTGGGCTTGGATGTCCATCGAAACCCAAGGATGAAGGAGGCGGTGCGACAGCAGGTGTCGCTACATCCGCCCGGCCAGCAGGCTGTACTGTTTGAAACGGATCCTTCGAACGAAGCGTCGTCCGGGCCGAAGCCACCCTTGGACGGTCAATCCCGAACTTGGGGAAGCCTACCTATCGGTGGGCAAGTCGAACTCCATGCAGCCCACGATCCTCATCTCACCCCGGGGCCCCTTTTTCATCCAGAATTCGAGACCGTTGTCATCGACCAGGCTGCACTGGAACATATTGCTGGCGGGCTGGTCCTCATCGAAATGGTGCCCGCGATCCAAGAAGGCGAAGACTTCTTCCTCGGTGTCAAACTCCATCCCATTCGGGAAATCGGTGTTGTCGCGATAGGTGAAGGGGGCCGTGACCTTGATCTGGCTCTCAGGCCTCGAATCCCATTCCTCTTCCTTCTGGGACTGAAGATTGTCCCGGGCTGCTTCGGCGGTTTCTTTGGCCCAAGCATGTGCCTGCTCGACAGCGAGCTCGTAGGTGTCGAACGGCCCTCGGGCCGCCAGTGAGCTATCCACATCCTCCAGAGCCCACACCCTGAAGCGACCGCGCTCAGGAATGACGCCAAAAGTGCATTCGCGTTCTTCCTCCGGGGTGAAGTCGTAGAGAACAGAGTCGACGGGGTCGTCCTGGATCATCTTGATGATCGCTTGCTCGCGGGCAGGTGTCAGTTTGGGGGTGGCCATGTTCTGTCCCTTTGGGTTCGACATCCTTGGTCCGGCCAAAAATTGGGTGGGACTGGCTGTACGCGCCCATGATGGCCCCAAATGGGTTCGCAAAGGCCGAGACCGAAAAAACCTGAAATCCATGTTGAGTGGGGGAGGCATTCAACCTAAGGAAAGGCCCCCACAGGCATCCTGGAGGATGTCCGCTTCCGCCTGCTTAGCCTGGTCGGTCTTCCCGAGGTCCGAATAGGGGTGGGTCACGACCAGAACCCTGATCGCCTTCCCTTCATGGTTGCCCGTCCGGCACACCCCCAAGCGACCCAGGTCGAAGCCAACGACCGTCTGCAGGAGGGAGGCCGGTCGGTCCCCCAGTACCACGACTAGCTGTCGCTGCCAACGAGGTTGTTCAGCCTGGTGATGGGGGGCTGACCACC
>CAZKPH010000389.1:0-2260 GCA_964554605.1 uncultured Ferruginibacter sp. | reverse complement strand
GGGCGCTGCACTAACCGGATCCTTGAAAAAACTTAAGGTGCCTGTAAATTATTACGTTACGCTATGGAATGGGAATGGCCGTACAGCTTCTCCCTACAATTCCGACAATGACAATGCAAAAAATATTGCTTTCAGGGGCGAATATGAATATCCAAAAGTCGGGATGATAGGAGCCAGTATTGCTTCTTCAAAGTATCTGGGTAAATCCGCAAGAATGTACTCGGCAGATTTCCGTGGTAAATTCAACCTTAATAAAAAACTGGAACTGGAGTGTGAGGCTTCTTATGCCGATGCTACCGATATCAGTTTGTTAAATACAGTAGCTAAAACCATACCTGCTGCACTGACTTTGGATTTTGGGAAGTATGAAATGCATGGGTTTTACATACTCCCGTTACTGCGTTATAAGATATTATCTCCTGCATTACATTCTGCTGAATTTTCTTTCCGGTATGAAGACTGGGAACAAAATATGGCCTCAGGTACAATGCTGAATGGGACGGCTACGAATGGTTCCGTAAAAAATCCGAAGCATACATATACTCCGATGATTTGTTTCAACCTGGCAGATAAGTATGCCGCAAGAGTAGAATTGATCGGTGTATTCAATGAATACAGCCATGACCTTCCTGCCATAAAAGGGAAAGAGAATGCATACTGTAATTCCAGCCAGGCAATTTTACAATTGCAGTTTCTTTTCTAAGATATCCAAATCGTATACAAAAAAAGAACCGCATTAGCGGTTCTTTTTTTAGAAATGTTGTAACCGTGTTATTATTTTGTAATACGCATTTTATAGAAAGAACGCCATACAAATACCAGGGCAATCAGTAAGAATAATATACCCATATAAGGTGCAATATCTCTGAATGTTTCGGAAATCGCTATTTCCATAGCAAGCAGCCCGAATAGGGTAGTGAATTTAATGATCGGGTTCAAAGCTACAGAAGATGTATCTTTAAACGGGTCACCAACTGTATCGCCCACAACCGTCGCATCGTGCAAAGGTGTGCCTTTCATTTTCAGGTCCACTTCTACTACTTTTTTAGCGTTATCCCATGCACCACCTGCATTTGCCATAAATACAGCCTGGAACAGGCCAAAAACAGCTATAGCCACCAGGTAGCTTACAAAAAGTGCTACTGCTTCATTGCCTCCGATACCCGATGGGGAAGAAAGGCAGGCAAAGGCTAATGCAAAGAAGAAAATGGCAACAAAGATGTTGAACATGCCTCTTTGCGCATATTTGGTACAAATCTTTACTACTTCTGTGGAAGATTTGGCATCTGCTTTTTTCGGGGCATTCGGGTCGAGGTTGATATTGCGTTTAATGAATTCAACGGCACGATATGCTCCTGTTGTAACGGCTTGTGTGGAAGCGCCGGTAAACCAGTAAATAACAGCGCCGCCCAGGAGGAACCCGAGGATTGAATAAGGGTTCAGCAGGTTCAGTATTGTTTCCGGCTGTACGCCCAATGTTTTTTGGATCATTAATATTAATGAGAAGATCATCGTTGTGGCGCCAACAACCGCCGTGCCAATCAGTACCGGTTTGGCTGTTGCTTTGAAAGTATTACCAGCGCCGTCGTTGGCTTCAAGGTAATATTTCCCTTTTTCCCAGTCGGGTTTAAAACCGAAATCTTTTTCAATTTCAGCATCTACATTAGGGACTTCTTCGATCAATGAAAGTTCATATACAGATTGTGCATTGTCTGTAACAGGGCCATAGCTGTCTACTGCAATGGTAACAGGCCCCATGCCCAGCAAGCCAAAAGCCACCAGTCCAAATGCAAAAATGGAAGGATACACCATGATGCTGTCCAATCCGTGAGTGCTGGCAAAATAAGCTATGAACATCAGTGTAAAGAATACCAGTCCTTTCCAGAAAGCGCTGAAGTTACCGGCAACAAATCCGGACAAGATAGTGAGAGATGCGCCCCCTTCTTTACCTGCATTCACAACTTCCTGTACATGGCCTGATTTCGGCGAAGTAAATATTTTTGTGAATTCGGGTATTAATGCGCCTCCTAAAGTACCACAACTGATAATGGTAGAAAGTATCCACCACATATTTGTATTGCCGTTAAGGTCATGGATAAGCAAATAGCTGGCAACAAAAGTAACGGCTATTGAAAGGAGAGATGTAATCCATACCAGGTTAGTCAGCGGAGCTTCAAAATCAAGGTCGTCTTTTTTGCCGTATTTAGCATTGCTAAGGAATCCGTTTATCCAAAATGCCACCACAGATGTAATGATCATC
>CAZKPH010000388.1:0-2279 GCA_964554605.1 uncultured Ferruginibacter sp. | reverse complement strand
TTCCCGAATTTAGGACGGCAAAGGTAAGGGTTTTCACTCAAAAAATGTTAATAAAAGACATGTTTTTTGGCAAACATAGGTTTAAAGGAAATATTCAGCCGTAAAATATTTCAATAGCTGTGAAAATCAATCTTTTCACTGGTTTTGTGCAAGGCTATAAAATATTATATTCGCTTTCTATTTATGAAACAAAAATTGATAAAAACAATTAAGGTAATATTTACGCTTTATGCATTCCTATTATTCTTAATTTGTCTTTTTCTGGTATTGCCATTTGTCTATATGGCTTCTTCCGGCGATAAAATTAAAGGCGGCAATACTATTTATAAGATTTGTACCATTTGGGCTAATATCATGCTTTCTTTGCTGGGGATTAAACATCGGCATATTTACGAAGCGCCGCATGACAAGTCACATTGTTATGTATTTGTTTTTAACCATATTTCCTATCTGGATATCCCCATACTGATTAGCGCATTGGCAGGGCATCCTTTTAGGATATTGGGCAAAGCGGAATTAGCTAAAGTACCGGTATTTGGTTTTGTTTATAGAAAGGCAACCGTGCTGGTAGACAGGACAAATGCAGCACGCCGTGCAAAGAGCGTAGCAGAACTGAAATCCTATATTGCCAAAGGAGTGTCGGTGGCGATAGCGCCGGAAGGTACTTTTAACGAAACGCCCGCCCCCTTGAAAAATTTTTACGATGGGGCTTTTAGAATAGCAATTGAAACACAAACTCCCATAAAACCTATTCTTATCCTTGATACATACGACAGGTTGTCTTATAAAAATATATTTTCACTGAATCCCGGAAAAACAAGAGTTGTTTTCCTTGATGAAGTTGTAGTAGAAGGGTTAACTTTAGAAAACTTACCTGTACTGAAAAATGAAGTATACCGCATAATGGAGGATAAACTTTTATATTACCAAGCCTCCTGGGCTGGATCAAATACCAGGAAGGACAATCATTCCGCATGAACACTACTATTGAGGATATAAGAGTAGAAAAACTATGCCCGGGAAATACATTCTGTGAAGTGATAATCCCGTTGGCACTGCCTAATACATACACATATGCTATCCCTGAATTTCTTTCAGGGAAAATAAAAGAAGGATGCCGTGTGGAAGTAGTACTGGGTAGAAATAAGAGGTATGCCGGGATCGTCAAATCTATTTCCGCTCAGGCGCCGGATTATGCTACAAAGGATATAATCAATTTACTCGATGATGAACCCATTGTTTATTCCGAGCAATTGCAACTTTGGAATTGGGCCAGCGATTATTATATGTGTAGCGAAGGAGAAGTAATGGCTGCCGCCTTGCCGGCACATTTCAAACTTAGCAGTGAAACAATTCTTTTGTGGAATGAGGAACACGGAGAAGATTTTTCAGTTCTTTCCAATGAAGAATACCTGGTAGCTGAAGCGTTGCTCATAAAAAAGCAGTTGAGTTTGTCTGAGGTTCAGCAGATACTTGATATATCGCATGTTTATCCAATCATTAAGAAGCTGATCGATAAAAGGGTTTGCATTGTATGGGAATCGCTGAGTGAAAGGTATAAGGCCAAAAAGGAAAATTTTGTACTTCTCCATCACGCCTATGAAAATGAGGAGGCATTGAGTGAATTGCTGAATACATGGCACAGGGCACCCAAGCAAATGGAACTGTTGCTGGCTTATCTTCATCTGCTTAAAACGCAAGGCGAGGTTTCCCAATCGGAGTTATTAAAAAAAGCAGGAGCTTCTACACCTCAACTGAAAGGCTTGGTTGAAAAAGGGGTACTGGTAGTGGAGAAGAGGAGTGTGGACAGGATCCGGTTCCTACCCCGGGCATTGCAGGTGGATTTTGTATTGAGCGATGCGCAGGCTAAATGTTTACAGCAAACGAAGGAAGTATTAAGTCAAAAAAATGTCTGCCTTTTGCATGGGATCACCGGTAGTGGGAAAACACAAATTTTTATCAAGCTCATAGAGGAATATTACAACAAGGGGAAACAAGTACTTTACTTATTGCCGGAGATAGCGTTAACCGCACAGATGATTCGCCGGTTACAAGCTCATTTTGGCGGGAATATTGCTATTTATCATTCCCGGTTCAGTAATAATGAAAGAGTGGAACTATGGAGTAAGGTAAAAAGTGGAGAGGTAAGAATAGTATTGGGTGCAAGAAGTGCTCTATTCCTTCCTTTTAAAGAACTTGGGCTGATTGTGGTAGATGAAGAACATGACACTTCTTTTAAACAGCAGGAACCTGCGCCAAGGTATAATGCCAGAGATACT
>CAZKPH010000387.1:0-2296 GCA_964554605.1 uncultured Ferruginibacter sp. | reverse complement strand
TATTTCTTCTACTTTTTCATCGGCCAAAGCCAGTACGGCTGCCATTGTAGAGGGATTGATTACACATGCCTTTTGCATAGCGCCTGCCCTGATTGCCACGAGTTTTAATGCATCTTCAAATGCAAGGACCCGGTTGGCTACCAATGCAGAAAATTCGCCAAGTGAATGGCCAGCAACCATATCGGGCATTTGCAGTTCCTGTGTCAGAAAAGCAACTACCGAATGTAAAAAAACTGCCGGTTGAGTCACATTTGTCTGTTTAAGGTCTTCTTCACTTCCTGAGAACATGATATCCGATATCCTGAAGCCCAGAATTTCATTTGCCTGTTCGAACATATTCTTTGCAGCTTCGCTGGAATCATAAAGGTTCTTGCCCATCCCGCTAAATTGTGAGCCCTGACCGGGAAATATAAAAGCATTTTTCATTTGATGGTATTTTTTGAAATGCAAATAAAAAGAAAATCCCTCAAGCGAGGGATTTTTATACTGTATATCTTTTCTTTTAGTGAAGATCTGCACTAATCAATTTCAGAAATTCACTACGGGTAGCATTTTTCATAAATTCCCCATCGAAAGCCGATGTGGTGGTTACCGAATTCTGCTTCTGTACACCCCTCATCATCATACATAAATGCGAAGCTTCAATAACTACCGCTACTCCTACAGGGTTCAGTGTATCTTTGATAGCATCAAGAATTTGCTGTGTCAGCCTTTCCTGTACCTGTAACCTCCGGCTATAAACATCCACAACCCTTGCTATCTTACTCAGCCCGGTAATATACCCGTTAGGAATATATGCTACATGAGCTTTACCGTAAAAAGGCAGCAAATGATGTTCGCACATACTATACAGCTCTATATCCTTAACAATAATCATCTCGCTTACTTCTTCGGTAAACTTAGCAGAGTTCAATATCTCACGGGCATCCATCTGGTATCCCTGGGTAAGATATTGCATTGCCTTTGCTACTCTTTCCGGTGTTTTATTCAGCCCTTCCCTATCGGGGTTTTCCCCAATCAAACTGATGATCTTATGGTAATGTTGGGTTAGTCCGGCTGTTACAGCCTCATCGTAGATTTCCTTTTTTTTATATGCCATATTATAATGTACTATCTAAGAATAAATTAAATTGTTACCCGTAATATTCAACATATATACGTGGTGTTTCAAAAAGTTTAATACAGTGCAACTGTACCCCGGACTGCTTCATGACGGGTACCAGTATCTCCCAAATAGCGACTGTAAGGTTTTCAGCACTGGTAAATCTGCCCTTCATAAATTCTACATCCAGATTCAGGTTCCGGTGATCTATTTTTTCACAAACTTCATTCTGTATGATCTCCCCTAATTTTTTTGCATTGAAAACAAAGCCGGTTTCAGGATCAGGTTCGCCTTTAACTGTCACATGAATCTCATAATTATGCCCATGCCAATTTTCATTCGCACATTTTCCAAACACTTCTTTATTTTTTTCGTCTGTCCAAGCTGGGTTCCATAACTTGTGAGCAGCATTGAAGTGTTCTATCCTTGTTAAATAAACCATTCTTTATATTTGTAGCAAAGGTAAGATTTACAATATAACCAGCCTTTCGCAAAAGGGAATTAACAGTAATAACAAAAAAAGGTTCAAATTTGCTGTATGAAAATACTTGTTGTTGCCGCTACAAAACCGGAACTGGCATGTTTACCTATTAAAAAGATAAATTGCGACATACTCTTCACCGGAGTGGGAACCGCTGCAACAATCTTTCATTTACAAGGCCAACTGGCAAAAAAGAAATACGACCTTGTTATCCAGGCCGGAATTGCCGGAAGTTTTGACAAACAATTTCCCCCAGGGGCTGTAGTTGCAATAGAGAGGGATATTTTTGGTGATACCGGGTTTGAAGAGAAAGGAATTTTCACTCCACTGCATACAACAAAATTTGCTGAAAAAAAACCCGCTATCTTTAAAAACGGATGGCTTGTAAACAAGAGCGGTTTACTTAAAAAATTGGGACTTCCGCTGGTAGCTGCTGTAACCGTCAACAAAGTAAGCGACAGCCGCAGACAGACACAACAAATGCGAAACTTGTTTCACCCACAGGCAGAATCTATGGAAGGCGCAGCTTTTCACTATACCTGCCTGAAAAATAAAATCCCTTTCCTTCAATTGCGTAGTATCAGCAATTATGTTGGCACCCGGAATAAGGCAGACTGGAAAATGGAAGAGGCAATAAAAAACCTTTGCAATGAACTGGATTCCTTATTGTCAAAATTAAATTCAAATTAATGAAACTCACCATAGGATTTTCT
>CAZKPH010000386.1:0-2296 GCA_964554605.1 uncultured Ferruginibacter sp. | reverse complement strand
CTTCATTGGCAAATTTCTTATACGCTGTAGTGAAGATCACAACCGGTTTACAGGCAAGGCTTTTTACCAATTCGAGCCCGTTCATATCAGGCATATTAATATCTACCAGGACAACCTGCACAAAATTTTTTTCGAGAAACCGGGCGGCTTTCAGTGAATCATTGAATAACCCCACCAGTTCCAGTTCCGGCACCTGCCCGATATAGCCCTTCATAAGAGACAGCGCCAGCGGCTCATCATCTATAGCAATACAACTCAGTTTCATTGTCACTTAATATTAATAGTCAGTTCCGTTATAAATATCCCATCACGGGTACGCATCTTCAAATCATAGCTTCCCGCATAATAATAATCCAGCCGTTTACGTGTGTTCGATATACCGATACCTTCCCTCTCCAAAGCCTTCCTGCCTTCAAAATGTGTATTCCTTGTTTCCAGTTTTAACATCCCGGCGGTAATAGCTATATCAATAACAATCCTGGTATCCACACTACTGCTCACCCCATGCTTGAAGGCATTCTCAATAAAATTCATCATAATCAGCGGCACGATTTTTTTACCAACCGACGAGCCCGAAACAGTAAAATCCACCTGTGTATGGACAGTCAGCCGCAACTTTTGCAATTCGATATAATTACGGATACATTCCAATTCACTCTCCAGCGGCACAAGTTCACCGGAAGCCTCGTCAATAAAATACCGCATAATACCACTCAGCTTAAGGATGCTGTTTGCCGTAATACTGCTGTCTTTCACCGCAAGAGCATAAATATTATTGAGCGTATTAAACATGAAATGCGGATTGATCTGCGCTTTCAGAAAAGACAATTCTGCTTTAGCTTTTTCCGCTTCTGCCAGGGCCGCCTTTTGTTCATTGGCCCTGTTTTGCCGAATTGCCTCTGTCAATGTCCCTACAGCAAGCACCGTAAAGAAAAGAAAAATGCTGATGATATCCAGATGGTGCCCCCCACCATCCCTGTCCATCTGAGGAGGTGGAGGCATTTTCCCAGGCACAGGTACTTTTGCCCGCATTTCTTTGGGAAAGCCTTCACCGTGTTTTTCAAGTATCCTGTCAAAAGGCTTTACTATTACAGTAATGGCCAGCAGCAATGCCAGGAAGAAGAAGTAAAGTAGCTTTTTCTTTTCTCTGTAAAAGAAAGGATATAAAACAAGCGAATGCAAATAATACAACCCTGCATAAAAACCTACAAAATAAATGAGGTGCGATACCTGGAAGCCGGCAAAAAGGCTATGTGGCTGTTCGGATAAGAAGAACACATGCAACCCTGCAAAAATGAGCCAGATCAATATATGTAATATGACAGTACGCTTTTGCATCTATTGGAAATATAAATTGGGACCGGCTTAATTGTATTCATTAAGCAGATAAATATACTATTTTATTGCCACGGGCTTATCATTATCCAGCCCGGCACTATTTTCGCTGGATTAATTCTTTTGTCCAGTACGCCGTTTTTCCCAGCCCCATCCATGCCGCTCCTATATAACCCCTTATCTTCAGGCGGGTAGCGCTTTCAAATTTCATATAGCATTTATATGTTTTCCCGTTTACAGGATTATAAATAGTGCCGCTATTCCATTCCGAACTGTTTTCATCAAAAACAAAATTTTCAAGTATCTGCATACCCATTACAGGCCTCAGCCGGAGTTGGGTATTGCTATTCTTTTCATCGAGTTTCGGCTTGCCATCCCGGTTGGGTTCTTTAAGCCAAACGATCTTACCGGAATATTTTCCACCGGCGCTTTTATATATCTGCACCTGCGATTTTTCAGCGCCCGTTTCATCATCGTAGGTAAGATAAAAGCCCACAATCTGGTCTGCCTTCGCCTGCGCCTTTAATTCTGTAAAAGACAGGCTTACCCATACGGAAAGCATTACGGCAAATACATTTTTCATAAATAAAGTATTCTTGCTGATGAATTTTTATAACAATCAAAAATAAGTAAAAGCAGCTATGGGGCATCGGCTTTTGTACTACATACTACATTCGCATCCGGCTGTACGCTCCAAGTCCTCGCTGGCGCTGCGGGCTATCCGCTCCCATCCGGGCCAGGCCGGGCTTTAGTACTTATCCCAGCCTTTTCGTTTCCTCCGGGGGGGCCAACTGCCAACTGAAATCCCAAAATTGCCAGCGGGAGTTCCCATGAATACAATATATTCTTCACCTGGAAAATAAGAAAGCCGCTCAATGAGCGGCCCTCTTACAATTTTTTATACAAAACGGGATATAAGGCTAATAAAAAAAAGCTGTTTTTACAGCCTTTTTACCTGTGA
>CAZKPH010000385.1:0-2304 GCA_964554605.1 uncultured Ferruginibacter sp. | reverse complement strand
CTGACAATACCGATAAAATATGAAAAAAAATTTTTTTATGACAGGGAATGAAGATGAAATGGAATTTATGCCCATTATTCCATTAAATGAGAATAGTGACGAAAACACGGATGTACAGGATATTCCGGAAGAATTGCCTTTACTGCCGCTTAGGAATACAGTGTTGTTTCCGGGTGTAGTTTTGCCTATCACCGTGGGAAGGGACAAGAGTATAAAGGCTGTAAATGATGCGTATAAGGCTGACAAATTGATAGGTGTTATAGCACAAAAAGACAGTACGGTAGAAGAACCGCAGGTAAGCGACCTTGAAGAAATTGGTACCGTTGCCAAAATAGTGAAACAGATCAAGATGCCGGATGGCGGCACCACAATAATTATCCAGGGAAGAAGGCGTTTTAAAATAGATGCCATTACCGGAGAAGACCCTTATTTCAAAGCACGGATCCTATTGCTGGAAGATGAAATGCAGGATAATGATAAGGACTTTGAAGCAATGGTTGGCAGTATCAAAGACTTAGCTTCACAAATAATCAATATATCCCCTAACCTTCCGAGCGAAGCAGCAATTATTCTGAAGAACATTGAGAACCCTTCTTTCCTCATTCACTTTGTAAGCAGCAACCTTAACTGTGAAATAAAAGATAAGCAGCACCTGCTGGTGATCAACAGTATCAAGGAAAGAGCGGAACTACTGATGAAACTGATGCATACAGAATTGCAGTATACGGAATTGAAAAATAAAGTTACCAATAAAACAAGGGCAGAACTGGATAAGCAACAGCGGGAATATTTCCTCCACCAGCAGATGAAAGCTATTAAGGAAGAACTGGGTGGCGATAATGTGGCCGAAGTGAAAGAAATGCAAAAACGTGCCGAAATAAAAAAATGGCCGAAAGCTGCAAAGGAAATGTTTAACAAGGGTGCTGAGAAACTGGAAAGAATGCATCCCAGCACACCAGACTATTCTGTGGTGTACAACCATCTGGACCTGATGCTGGATCTTCCCTGGGAAGATTATACACAAGATTCTTATGACCTGAAAAAAGCAAAAAAAATACTGGATAATGACCATTATGGCATGGAGAAAATAAAAGAACGTATACTGGAGTACCTGGCTGTACTGAAACTGAAGGGCGATATGAAAAGCCCTATCTTATGTTTTGTAGGCCCTCCCGGTATAGGAAAGACGAGTTTGGGCAAGAGCATTGCACATGCTATCGAACGTAAGTACGTAAGGCTGAGCCTCGGCGGGCTTCATGACGAAAGCGAGATACGCGGGCACAGAAAAACATATATCGGCGCCATGCCGGGAAGGATCATACAATCTATCAGAATGATCAAGAGCAGTAATCCTGTAATGATATTGGACGAAATTGATAAAGTAGGCAACACACTTCACGGCGACCCCTCATCTGCCCTGCTGGAAGTACTGGACCCGGAACAAAACAATTCTTTCTATGACAATTACCTGGAACTGGAATATGACTTAAGTAAAGTGTTGTTCATTGCCACGGCAAATAATATAGCAAATATCCAGCCTGCATTGAGAGACAGATTGGAGATTATAGACCTGAACGGCTATGCGGTGGAGGAAAAGATTGAAATTGCCAAGCGCCATTTGCTTCCAAAACAAAAGGAAGCACATGGGCTGAAAGATGTGAATGTAAAAATAAATGACAGGGTGCTGGAAAAGATTATTGAGGATTACACAAGAGAAAGCGGTGTGCGGGACCTTGACAGGCAACTCGCTGGCATTATGCGGAACCTTGCCAGGCAATATGCAATTAAAGGCAAACTGAAAACAACTCTTACACAGCAGGATGTAGAGAAGATACTCGGCAAACCCCGGTTCAGTAACGATTTGTATAAAACTGCGAATATGCCCGGCGTGGCTGTGGGGCTTGCCTGGACTTATGTGGGCGGGGATATCCTGTTTATTGAAACCAGCCTTAGCGAAGGAAAAGGTGAATTGAAAATGACAGGAAACCTGGGAAATGTGATGAAAGAAAGTGCCAGTACTGCTTTTACATGGCTCCAGGTAAACGCAAAAAAATTGAATCTGGAAGCGGATATCTTTAATAAAAAGAATGTGCACATACATGTTCCCGAAGGGGCTGTACCAAAAGACGGGCCTAGTGCCGGTATTACAATGGTTACGGCATTGGCCAGTGCTTTTACAGGCAGGAAAGTAAAATCATACCTGGCTATGACAGGAGAAATAACCCTTAGAGGCCAGGTTTTACCCGTTGGCGGCATAAAAGAAAAAGTATTGGCAGCCAAACGGGCAGGGTTAAAGGAAATAAT
>CAZKPH010000384.1:0-2322 GCA_964554605.1 uncultured Ferruginibacter sp. | reverse complement strand
GCTTCAACACCCCTTTCATTAAAATATCTATGATGTCGAATATATCCTCCTTCGTTAATGAATTGAATATAACCACATCATCTATCCTATTAAGAAACTCTGGACTAAATGTTCTTTTGAGAGCTTTTTCAATAACCGCTTTATTATTTTCTGCGGCACTTTGGATACGTGCTGCCGTAGCAAATCCGACTCCTTCTCCAAAATCTTTCAATTGACGTACACCAATGTTTGATGTCATAATGATCAATGTGTTTTTAAAATCTACTTTTCGCCCCAAACCATCCGTAAGCATCCCGTCATCCAGCACTTGCAGCAATATGTTATAAATATCCGGGTGCGCTTTTTCAATTTCATCCAGCAGGATTACACAATACGGTTTTCTTCTAACCCTTTCAGTCAATTGGCCTCCCTCTTCATATCCTACATATCCGGGAGGGGCACCGATAAGCCTGCTGACTGTAAATTTTTCCATATACTCACTCATATCAATGCGTATCAGTGCATCATCACTATCAAATAATTGCCTGGCGAGTGTACGTGCTAATTCAGTCTTGCCTACACCGGTAGGGCCAAGGAAAATGAATGTACCTATTGGTTTCTTAGGATCTTTCAGCCCTACACGATTTCGCTGTATTGCTTTCACTACTTTACTGATTGCTTCTTCTTGTCCTATAACAGACCCCTTCAGATCATCTCCCATTTTTCTCAGCTTCTCCGTCTCGGCCTGTACCATCCGGGTAACAGGTATACCCGTCATCATACTAATCACTTCGGCTATATCTTCCTCCTCAATCGGGAAGCGTTTATGTTTGCTTTCTTCTTCCCAATCACTTTTTGCTTTTTCCAGTTCTTCCTGTAATCTTTTCTCAGTATCCCTCAGGGATGCAGCTTCCTCAAAACGCTGGCTTTTTACAACCCTGTTCTTTTCGAGCTTTATATCTTCAATTTTCTTTTCCAGTTCTATAACATCCTCAGGAACACTTATATTCTTGATATGTCTTCTGGCTCCTACTTCATCCATTACATCAATTGCTTTATCCGGGAGCAGGCGGTCGGTCATGTACCTTTCACTTAATCTTACACAGGCATCAATAGATGCATCACTATAGTTGACACTATGGTAGTCTTCGTATTTACTTTTGATATTTGTCAATATCTGAATGGTTTCTTCCACGCTTGGTTGCTCTACCAGCACTTTCTGAAAACGCCTGTCCAACGCCCCGTCTTTCTCAATATGCATCCGGTATTCATCCAATGTGGAGGCACCAATACATTGCAACTCGCCTCTGGCAAGGGCCGGCTTAAAAATATTACTTGCATCCAGCGACCCACTGGCTCCACCTGCTCCCACTATTGTATGAATCTCATCTATGAAGAGAATTACATCCCTGTTCTTTTCCAATTCATTCATAATAGCCTTCATTCTTTCTTCAAACTGGCCTCTGTATTTAGTACCAGCAACTAATGCTGCCAGATCCAGGCTCACCACCCTTTTATCAAATAAAACCCTCGAAACTTTTCTTTGTACTATTCTCAAAGCCAGCCCTTCCACAATAGCAGTTTTGCCTACTCCCGGTTCGCCAATAAGTATAGGATTATTCTTTTTCCGGCGGGAAAGTATCTGCGATACCCTTTCTATCTCATTTTCACGACCTACAATAGGATCCAGTGAGCCAGACTCGGCCAAGCGGGTGATATCCCTTCCGAAGTTGTCTAATACCGGGGTTTTCGTTTTTGGGGGTACATTCCCACCTCGGGGTGCACGCTGCTGGCTGTACTGTTTTCTTTCATCATCAAACTCTTCTTCATTTTCCTCAGAAAACTCTGCAGCAGGCGGCTGGCTGGTTACAAATCCCAATTCATTCTTAAAAATATCATAATCAACTTCAAACTGATTCAATATCTGCGTTGCAATATTTTCTTTGTTTTTTAAAATTGACAACATCAGATGTTCAGATTCCACTGTTGCACTTTTGCTTGCCTTTGCTTCCAACACCGTGATTCTTATGACCTTTTCCGCCTGCTTGGTAAGGGGCAATGAGTTAATATTGGCAATGTTTTTCCCGGTTTTGTCCTTCACTGCTATTTCGATTTCCTTCCGAAGTTCAAAAAGATCTACGTTCAGCGATTTCAGTATCTTGATAGCTGTATTTTCACCATCTCTTATCAGCCCAAGCACAAGGTGCTCAGTACCAATAAAGTCATTTCCAAGCCTAAGAGCTTCTTCTCTGCTGTAAGAGATGATCTCTTTTACCTGTGCTGAAAAGTTATTATCCATTCTATATTGAATTTTATCATTACAATGTTAACGATTATTTCGAA
>CAZKPH010000383.1:0-2326 GCA_964554605.1 uncultured Ferruginibacter sp. | reverse complement strand
TTTTTTCTTTCTGGGTCAGGAATGCGTATAACAGCACTTCAAATGTAGCTTCCCTGCGTACAAAGATCAATGGTGTTACGGTATCCGGTTCCTCTGCGAATCCATCTAATATTAGTTCTTCTTCATGGACGCAGCTCACTTATGCGTGGAATTCAGGGTCGAATACAACCGCCACAATAGGGTTGTACGATGAAACCTCCAGCGATGTAAGTAACGATTTTGCCCTTGATGATATGACATTCTACGGCACTTGCCAGGCTACAAAAACCGTAACGGTAACTATAACGCCTACACCTACACTAAGTGTTGTTGCACAGCCTGTGCAGGCTTGTATTGGATCGCCGGCCGTCATTACTTTGAGCGGGCTTACAGCCAGCAGTACATTTACAATTAATTATACGATAAATGGAATTGCTCAGACACCAGTAACGAATATTACTTCGGATGCATCAGGCAATGCCAGTTTTTCTACGCCGAACCTGGCTGTAGCAAATAACGGTCAAACGCTCCAGATTACAAGCTTGAAGAACACTACCGGTAATGGGAATTGTACCCAGGTATTCAGCGGGAAGTCCGTTTCGTTATCTGTAAATACATATGTTACGTGGCTGGGATCTTCCGGTACGAGTTGGAACATTGCTGCCAATTGGTGCGGAGGTATTCCTACAACAGTATCAAATGTTATGATCCCTAATTATGGTGCAGGCGGTACCTACCCGGTGATTATTTCAGGAGTATCGGGGCTTTGTAATAATATCGTTATATCTGCCAATGCTTCTGTTACAATTAATACAGGCGGGTCGCTTACTATAAGCGGTACGTATAGCAGTAACGGTACATTGCAAAACAACGGGGATATTACATTCAATAGCAGTACGATAGCACAGAGTTTTCCGGGGAGTACCGGTACTGTGGCTGCTATGAACAATATTACCATTAATAATACCTCCGGGCTGGGGATGGTGTTTGATAATGATTTTTCTATTAGTGGTACTCTTTTGCCTGCCTCCGGTATTATCAATGTAAATAATGCCTTAGTGTCATTATTGTCTTCTGCATCAGCAACGGCCAGGGTAGGGGTAGTTGGTGCCGGGAGTGGGTTCACATATACAGGTACAGGAAAATTTAGTGTGGAACGCTATCTGCCGATGGATGTTTCGGGTAATTACGTGAGCCGTCGTTGGCGATTGATGGCAGTTCCAGTAAGTGCAGCAGGAGCCCCAACTATTAATGATGCATGGCAGGAAGGTGCAACGCCATTTAGTACTACCGCTGCTACATCCGGTATCGCCAGTGCCTATGATCCTAATCCCGGTTATGGTACACGTATCACAAATGGATTACTTAATACAGCCAACGGTTATGATGCCAGTACCACAGCTAATCCTTCTATTTATTACTGGACAGGATCCGGATGGGGCGTGCCGGCTTCCACATATACCTATGCAATAACTAACCAGAACGCTTACATGCTTTTTGTCAGGGGGAACAGGAGTGTGGCTATCACGAATCAATATCAAACTACTTCCGGGGGAGCGTTATTACGCATTAAAGGACAGTTAAACGTTGGGCAGAAGACGGTATCCATTCCCGTTGGTTATAATATGATAAGCAATCCATATGCCTCTGCCATAAGTATGCGGAGCGTTAATTATAATGCTACCGGAAGTACTAATAATTATATTCTCTGGGACCCGAAATTATTGGGAAGTAAAAATGTCGGTGGATGGGTTACTTTTAGCTGGAATAGCGCTAACTATGGGTTGTCTTATGATTTTGTCCCTTATTCCAGCGCCGGTGTAAGCCCTTTCTCTAATAATGGTACAATCGAATCCGGCATGGCATTCATGGTAAATAACAATTCGGCGGTTTCCACTAATATAATATTTAATGAATCTAGCAAAGTTTCAGGAAGCGGTACAGTAGGTATTGCCAGCAGGCCTACAGGAGATACCTATGCAAAAATGTATGCGAACCTTTTGTTCCGGAATGATCAGGATAGTGCCATTTTAGCCGATGGGGTACTTACCGGTTATGGCGACTGGTTGTTTAATGATCTTGATGAAATGGATGTACCGAAAGTATCTCTTTTCCAGACGAAAGAAAAAATAGGGCTGTTGCGGAATGATAGCCTGCTGGCGATAGAAAGGAGGCAAACCATTACGGATGAAGATACCATATTCCTACAGTTGTCGAAGCTGGATTATTATTATAAATACCAGTTGGAGTTTATCGCTTCCAATTTTGATCCGGCATTGAAAGCTTTTTTAGAGGATAAATATCTTAAGGTAGTTACGCAGATAGGCACAGACGGGACGAGCAGGTA
>CAZKPH010000382.1:0-2334 GCA_964554605.1 uncultured Ferruginibacter sp. | reverse complement strand
ATATGAATTATGAAGAAGCGTATGCTTTTACTTATGATGAAATAATCCAGTATCGTAGCGAAGGCAATACAGCCTATATAATAGACAGGGTTATTTCCAAGTATAAACGGCTTGAGGAAAATTATGATTTTGTATTAGTGGAGGGCTCGGATTTTAATGTAGAAGGTATCTCATTTGAATTTGATTTCAATATTGATATTGCCAAAAACCTTGGAATACCTGTTATAATGGTTTGTAAGGGAAATGGGCATACTCCGGAGGATATCTCAAATAACAGCCTGGCCATTTACCAAAGTTTTAGCGATAAGGAAGTGCAGGTTATTGCAATCATTGCCAATAAGATCAAACCGGAAGATGTGAAAGAGTTGCAGGAAATTTTTGATGCACGGTTGCCCAAAAATATCCTACATGCAATTATTCCTTTAGATAAAAACCTGGGGAATCCGACCATGAAGGAAATTGCTTCGGCCGTTAACGGAAGAATTTTATTTGGTGGCAATCAACTTTCTAACCAGGTAGACCATTCTATTGTAGGAGCTATGCAGTTGCGCAATTGCCTGACCCGCCTCAGGGAAAATACGCTGATCGTTACACCCGGCGACAGGGCAGACATAATTGTTGCAATGCTCCAGGCGAATTTGTCTAAAAATTATCCGAAAGTAGCAGGTATGATTCTTACAGGCGGATTGGAACCAGAAGAGCCTATTTTGAGATTAATGGAGGGACTGGAGTCGGTTATACCAATCATACAAGTACAGACAGGTACTTTTGAAACGGTAAACCGTGTAGGGAATATTCAATCGAGGATATATTCCGATAATAAACAAAAAATTGATCTGGCCATAAGTACCTTCGATAAACATATTGATACAGCTGCTATTGAGAACAAGATTGTAAAATTCAGGCCAGAGGGCATAACTCCTCGAATGTTCCAATACCAATTGGTGAAAAGAGCAAAGTCGAAGCGTAAACATATTGTACTTCCTGAAGGGAATGATGACCGGATCCTGATTGCGGCAGATAAATTACTGAAGCAGGATGTGGTGGATCTTACCATTTTGGGTAAAGCAGAAGAGATACAGGCAGCGCTCAAACGCCTCAATCTGGGCTTTGATGCTAACCAGATAAATATTATAGACCCGGCAGATTCACCCAAATACCAGGATTATGTGGAAACATTATATGAGTTAAGAAAGGAAAAGAATGTGAATATGGAAATGGCGAGGGATATGATGACGGATGTTTCTTATTTCGGTACAATGATGGTTTATAAAGGTGATGCAGACGGCATGGTATCCGGGGCTATACATACCACGCAGCATACGATCAGGCCTGCATTACAATTTGTAAAAACCAAACCAGGCGTTTCTACTGTTTCTTCTGTTTTTTTTATGTGCCTACCTGATAGAGTGTCGGTATTTGGTGATTGTGCCGTCAACCCGAACCCTACTTCCGAACAGTTGGCAGATATTGCTATATCTTCTGCTGAAAGCAGTATCAATTTTGGTATTGAGCCGAAAATTGCCATGCTTTCCTATTCTTCCGGTACCTCCGGGCAGGGCGAAGATGTAGAAAAGGTAAGAAGGGCAACGGAAATAGTTAAACAACGCCGCCCGGATTTGAAAGTGGAAGGGCCGATTCAATATGATGCAGCGGTGGATCCTTCTGTCGGAAGGCAAAAAATGCCGAATTCGGAAGTAGCAGGGCAGGCAAGTGTATTGATTTTCCCAGATCTGAATACGGGGAATAATACATATAAAGCTGTACAAAGAGAAACAGGAGCATTGGCAATAGGGCCTATGCTGCAGGGGTTGAATAAGCCTGTGAATGATCTGAGCCGTGGTTGTACGGTTGACGATGTTTTCAACACGGTAGTGATTACAGCCATACAAGCGCAAGGTTGATATTAACCGAATATATATAAAGAATGTAAATCATGATGAATGTTTTTGTAATTAATTCCGGAAGTAGTTCCATCAAGTACCAACTGATAAGAATGCCGGATTCTTTGCTGGTGTGTAGTGGTTTGATAGAAAGGATCGGGCTTGGCAATTCCTGTATTATACATAAAGTATTTAAGGATGAAAAGGAGAAGGTGCTGAAAGAAGATGTGGAAATAGAAGACCACGCAGCAGGGTTAAAAGAAGTAGCAAGGCTATTGACGGATGAAGAATTTGGAGTAATAAATAATCCCGATGAAATAAAGCTGGTAGGGCATCGTGTTTTGCACGGAGGAGATATTTTTTCTGCAACAACAGTGATTGATGAGGCTGTGAAAGAGCAGATACAAAAGATATTTCCTTTAGGCCCGTTACATCTGCCAGCCAATTATAC
>CAZKPH010000381.1:0-2371 GCA_964554605.1 uncultured Ferruginibacter sp. | reverse complement strand
GAAAGTTTTTTTCTTGTTACCAGAGTGAATGACCCCGATGGAAAATATGAACAAATATTTGTAAGAGTAAAAGAATGGAATGACGACAAGATACAGGGGCTTATTTATTCGCAACTGGAACTTGTAAAAAATTATCATTACGAACAGCTTATTACTTTCCGGGAAAAAGATGTCTATGACTGGGTATTCTCTGAACCGGACGGAAGTGAAGATGGAAATTTCGTAGGAAAATTCCTGGACACACAATAAGGGATACCCAGCGCTGATAATCCCGGAAAAGCAGAGAAAGCACTCAGCTTTTTATTTACTGATGCGTAACTGTAAGTTTATAGATCACTACTTCACCATACGCATCGCATGATTCGCCTGCTACTTTTTTTGTGCCCTTGCAGGAAGATTGTACATAAGCACCTGCTTTGAAATAGGCTCCGGAAAAGCTAACAGCATATATTTCCTTTTGCACATCGTTATAATAGCTGTACACTTTATTACCGTTTACGACCATCTTAACTTTGAAACGGGTTCCCAGTACATAATTATTATCCAGCACTACCCCATCGGCACCGTTATGATCCATAAACAGTTTTGTGCCTTCAAGCCTGAAAACAATCACATCGTCACTGGCATCGTGTATCTGCCCTACAACAATATGCTTTTTTACATCAGGCAAATGTGTAACCGCTTGTTCGATTTCCATTATATGTGTGCCGGAAGAAGATGACCATGAAGCATTTGTTGCCCCGTTATCCGCCATTTCCCTTAACTCACTTCGCGGATAGCCTGAACCACTGGTAGTGGCCCCTCCACAATTAGCCATAAATACTACGCCTGTGTTATCCGTATTATTATGAAAATAAGGCTGAATGAAGAATGTATCCAGCCGGCCTTGTTTTATCTCTGCTGAAGTACCCGTTTGCGTACCATTGGTATCGACAGGCAGGTTCAATTTCCAGTTGGCCAGGTCTAATATATCTGCAGGATATAAAATACCCTTATCATTGGTGAACCTTAACTTCCCATTAGGTTTCACTGTAAAATCAGCTCCGGGCTGCACAAAGAGGGTACGATTAAATTCACATTCGCCACCAGCTACAGGGTCTATAAAAACTTCAATACTGTCGCCGATCTTTGTCGGGCTGATCTTCCGCCCCTGCCAGTTGCTAACATTGTTCCAATTGCCATTACCGGTAAAGGTATAACTTACTGTTGCCGGTTTTTGCACAACGCTATCTACATTATACTGAGCAGATAATGACAGCGGGCACAAAGCAACAGCTACCACAAACTGTTTACTATTGAATGGAAAAAACAACATAATAGGAATGCATACTAAATTACTTCTTTTTCGGCAGGAGTGTTGTTTATGGCCACGATAATAAATTAGCTGCTATAAAATTCATAATTTCATATCCCCTTTTACCTGTTATATTTATATGCAAATCAGACAAATAGAAGAAAGAGATAATGCAGCGATAGCGCAAGTGATCAGAAATATTTTTGAAGAATTTGGAGCTCCCCGCTGCGGTACTGTATATACAGACCCTACCACCGATGACCTGTATGCCCTTTTCCGCCAGCCTGGTTCTATTTATTGGGTAGCGGAAACAGATAGCGAGATTGCTGGCGGATGCGGGATATTCCCTACACCGGGGCTACCCCCACATTATGCAGAAATGGTTAAATTCTATATAGCGCCACAAGCACGAGGAAAAGGGCTGGGAAAAGAACTCATGCAAAAAAGCATAGAATGGGCGCAGGAACACCATTACACACATTTATACATAGAAAGCCTGCCACAGTTTGCAAAAGCGGTAAGCATTTATGAAAAGCAAGGCTTTGTGCCAATAGCTCATTCATTGGGGCAATCCGGGCACAGTAGCTGCAATATCTGGCTATTAAAAGACCTTACGTAGTAACATATAAAAAATCCCGGCTATGGAAATAGCCGGGGAACTTTGAAACAAACCTCTCCCTCACGGGTGAAGCGTCTTTACGTACATAGCTGCAATACTGTAAAAAAGAATGTCATTTATCAGAAAATAGAGCGCCGTGACAAATACACGGCGCTCTAAATAAAAACTCCACTTATTGCTTAATAATTCTTTTTGTCTGTATGCGTTCCTTACCATCAGTAATAATCAATTCATAAACTCCCTTTCCATAGCGGCTCAGATCCAACTGTTCAGTTCCGGCAACAGGCAACAGCCTTATAAGCAGTTGCCCTGTAACAGTGTACAATTGTACAACCTGTCCTTTCTGCAACCCGCTTACCTGCACTTTGCCCGGTGTTGGGTTTGGATACACAACTATTTCAGGAGCGCCATTACAAGAGGCAGATATTAAAAGTATATTGCTGTATTTGTAATGCCCA
>CAZKPH010000380.1:0-2375 GCA_964554605.1 uncultured Ferruginibacter sp. | reverse complement strand
CAAAAAAATGCTTTTATTGTATTATTGATTATCGCATTAAAATATTACCTATTTTGTAACGTAAATAAATGATGTATGGCTAAATCAATTTTGATAACCGGTGGTGCAGGGTTCATTGGTTCTCATCTGGTTAGGTTGTTTGTAAATAAATACCCGGATTATAAAATTGTAAATATAGATAAGCTTACTTATGCCGGCAATCTTGAAAATCTGAAAGATATTGAGAATAAACCCAATTATTCTTTTGTAAAGGGAGATATAACAGATATTGCCCTTTTACGTAGTTTATTTGCAGAGTATGGATTTACCGGGGTTTTACACTGTGCGGCCGAAAGCCATGTAGATAGGTCCATTACAGATCCGCTGGCATTTGTTACCACTAATGTGGTAGGTACCGCCACACTGCTACTGGCTGCCAAGGAAGCCTGGAATGCAGATTACGACAACAAGGTTTTCTACCATATTTCTACTGATGAGGTGTATGGCTCATTAGGTGCGGAAGGGTATTTCACAGAGCATACCGCTTATGACCCCAGAAGCCCTTACTCAGCATCAAAAGCATCTTCCGATCATCTGGTACGTGCATTTTACCATACTTACCATTTCCCGGTGAAATTATCTAACTGCTCTAATAATTACGGGCCATTTCATTTTCCGGAAAAACTAATCCCTCTTTGTATACATAATATCATCAATCGAAAACCGCTGCCAATTTATGGCAAAGGTGAAAATATTCGTGACTGGTTATTTGTAGAAGACCATGTAAGGGCAATAGATACAATTTTTCATAAAGGGAAAACCGGTGAGACATATAATATCGGCGGGCATAATGAGTGGACAAATATTGCGTTAGTAAAAGAATTATGTCGTCAGATGGATGAAAAGCTTGGAAGAGAACCGGGAGAATCGGAAAAATTAATCACGTATGTTAAGGACAGGGCCGGCCACGACCTGCGTTATGCCATAGATGCCACCAAGCTCAAAAATGAACTGGGATGGATGCCTTCGCTTCAGTTCGAAGAAGGGCTTTCTCTTACAATAGACTGGTATCTGAAAAATCAGGAATGGCTTAACGCTGTTACAAGCGGCAATTACCAAAAATATTACGAACAACAATACCATAAAAGATAATTCATGAAAGGGATAATACTTGCTGGCGGATCGGGGACAAGGCTCTACCCGATTACAATGGGAATAAGCAAACAACTTATGCCTATTTACGATAAACCTATGATATATTATCCGCTTAGCACACTGATGTTGGCTGGTATTAATGAAGTTCTTATTATTACCACCCCGGAAGACCAGCCTCAATTTAAACGGTTGCTTGGAGACGGGTCTCAGTGGGGATGCAAATTCTCTTATGCTAAGCAGGAAGTACCCAACGGCCTTGCACAGGCATTTGTGATCGGCGAAGAATTCATAGGTAAAGACAGCGTTGCGCTTGTACTAGGGGATAATATTTTTTATGGAAGCGGGTTTAGCAAATTATTACAATCATCTGCTAATCCGAACGGAGCAGTAATTTTTGCCTATCCCGTAAGTGATCCGGAACGGTATGGTGTTGTTGAATTTGACGGTGATTTTAATGCAGTAAGCATTGAAGAAAAGCCCACTGATCCGAAAAGCAATTTTGCAGTTCCCGGATTATATTTTTATGATAATGAAGTGGTAGAAATTGCCAAGAACATAAAGCCCAGCGCCAGGGGAGAATATGAGATTACAACAGTAAATGATATATATCTTCAAAAAAAGAAATTGAAAGTTGCTGTTTTAAACCGGGGCTTTGCCTGGCTCGACACAGGTACATTTGACTCTTTGAGCGATGCCAGCGAATATGTGCGTGTTGTAGAAAAAAGACAGGGGCTCAAAATCGGTTGTCCTGAAGAAATTGCATATAGAATGAATTATATTTCTAAGGACAAACTCGTGGAGTTGGCAGACAGCCTGAGCAAAAGCGGGTATGGATTGTATTTGAAAGAATTGTTGGAAAAATAACTGGTAGATAATTTTACATGGCATATTTAGAGATCATAGAGCCCAAAAATACATTCTCTCTGGGGCTGAAGGAATTGGCAGCTTATAAGGAGTTGTTCTATTTTTTTACGTGGCGTGATATTAAGGTCAGGTACAAACAAGCAGCATTGGGGTTTCTGTGGGCAGTGATTCAGCCATTGTCCATGATGGTTTTATTCACGCTTGTATTCAGTAAAGGCCTTAAGGTTCAGTCTGACGGGGTACCGTATCCTATTTTTGCATATTCGGGGCTATTGGTTTGGAATATTTTTTCCAGCGGATTGCAAAATTCAGCGAATAGTATGATCAACAATGCCTCGATTATTAAAAAAATATATTTCCCCCGGTTAATTGTTCCT
>CAZKPH010000379.1:0-2380 GCA_964554605.1 uncultured Ferruginibacter sp. | reverse complement strand
CGGCAAACATTCCGAAGAAAGAAGCCACCCCCATTACAATATGAAAGTGTGCTATTACAAAATAGGTATCATGAAGATGTATATCTAATGCAGAATTACCAAGGAAAATACCGGTAAGCCCTCCGCTAATGAATAAGCTTACAAAACCAATTGCAAACATCATTGCCGGGGTAAAACGAATATTTCCCCGCCACAAAGTTGTAAGCCAGTTAAATACCTTTATAGCAGATGGTACAGCAATCAACAATGTTAACAATACAAAGAATGCGCCGAGAAAAGGATTCAGCCCGGTTACAAACATATGGTGAGCCCAAACCAAGAATGCTAATATTGCTATCGCAAACATGGAGCCCACCATCGCCATATATCCGAATATTGGTTTCCGGCTATTGGTCGCAATGATCTCTGAAGACATGCCCATTGCTGGCAATAATATAATATATACTTCCGGATGCCCGAGGAACCAAAACAAATGCTGAAATAAAATAGCGCTGCCTCCCTCATTAGGCAATATTTTCCCGTTGATAACAATGTCGCTTAGGTAAAAACTCGTACCCAGGTTTCTATCAAATAAAAGCAATATTGCCCCCGATAATAGTACAGGGAATGATAATACGCCTAATACTGCTGTAAAAAACAATGCCCATACCGTAAGAGGCATCCGTGTCATACTCATGCCTTTGGTACGAAGGTTTAAAATAGTAGAAATATAATTTAGCCCACCCAATAAAGAACTTACAATAAACATAGCCATACTGGTCAGCCATAAGTCCATACCAATCTTAGACCCACTGGAAGCATCTCCTAATGCGCTGAGAGGAGGATATATCGTCCATCCGCCGCTTGCAGGGCCCGTCTGAACAAACAAGGATGCAAACATAATTATGGATGCAAGAAAGAAAAACCAATAACTAAGCATATTCAACAGTGGAGATGCCATATCTCTTGCGCCTATTTGCAACGGAATCAAAAAATTGGCAAATGTACCGCTTAGCCCTGCTGTCAATACAAAAAATACAAGTATCGTTCCGTGCATTGTAACCAACGCATAATAAAATTCAGGACTTATTTTTCCTCCTTTTGCCCAATGGCCTAATATATCCTCCAGCCAGGGGAATGTTGTTTCCGGGTACCCCAGTTGCAAACGAAATAATACGGAAAACAGCCCGCCAATTATTGCCCAGACAATCCCCGTAACCAGGAATTGTTTAGAAATCATTTTATGATCCTGACTGAAAACGTATTTGCTGATAAACGTTTCCTGGTGATGCTGTTCATGTGAGATAGTATGAACTTCCTTTTCATGCAATACTGCTGTGTTACTCATTATCTTTTTCTATTAGTAAATCAAATTGTTGTTAATTAGAATCGGTTTTTAAAGCCGCAATAGTTGTACGTTTGCCTGTTGTATCAGTAATTGCCGGAATGGGTTTCTTTTCCGGGAAAATGGTATAATATTCTGGCTGCTGAGTGGCCAGCCATTTCTTATAGTCTTCTTCATTTTCCACAATTATTACCCCCCGCATGGAAAAATGGCCCTTCCCGCACATCTGGTCACAACTGATCTCATAAGTAAAATCTTTATTGCCTGTTCTCTGTTTCATTTCTTCGGTAGTATATATGGGGGTAAACCACATCGTTGTAGGAATTCCGGGAACGGCATCCATTTTCATTCTGAAATGAGGAAGGCCAACATCGTGTATTACATCCTGTGCGCCAATCACTAATTTTACGGGCCTGTTTACCGGCACATGCATTGTGCCACTTACATGTATATCGTCTTTGCTGGCAGGGTCAGTAAAATCTACTCCAAGGCTGTTAGCTCCTTTTGTAAGTTTGTAATCCTTCCTTCCAAGTACATTATCAGTTCCCGGATAGCGGAATTCCCAGCCAAACTGATGTCCTGTTACTTCCACAACAACAGCATCTGCAGGAGCTTCGCTGGTCATTTTGAACCAGTATTTCAAACCAAAAACAACTAATACCGTAAGAAAAATTGCTGGCACGGTTGTCCATAATAGTTCTAGTTTATTATTGTGAGGGTAGTAAAACGCTTTTCGGTTTTTATCTTCTCTATATTTGAAGGCAAACCAGAAGAGCAGGATCTGGGTAATAAAAAAAACTGTACCTGTAACACCAAGAGTAATATATAGCATGGTGTCGATTTTTTTCCCCATTTCTGAAGCTGCTCCTTGCGGAAAAAGTGTTTTGCCATAATAAAGATCATTACACCACCAAACACCAATTAGGCCAAGTACCAAAAAAGATATCAGCATATATGCATTTATCTTATTGTTCTGCTGCCGGGTTTTTTCTTCTCCTTTAAGTACGCTCACATATTCGGTAAGCTTTGAAATCTGGAATATGACCAAAAAAATGA
>CAZKPH010000378.1:0-2394 GCA_964554605.1 uncultured Ferruginibacter sp. | reverse complement strand
CCAGCTGGTACAGGCTTGCGTGAATTTGAGAATATGATCGTAGGTAGTAAAGAAGAGTATGAATTACTCATGACCACCAAAGAGGCTATGAGTTTCGATGAAGAAGAATAATCGGTTATAATTATCTATTTATAAAAAAGAGCAGGTATATCCCTGCTCTTTTTTTATGGTGCACATAGCTTTAGTGAGGTTTCGTATACTTTTTTTCACCGGCTGTTATTGATATATTCATTGCATTCTCTTTGGGCGGAATAGGGCAATGATATCCTTTTGCATAGCAGCAATAGGGATTATAAGCCTTATTAAAGTCAACCAAAATTGTATTGTCTTTAATGTCTTTTATTGAAAGATCTATATATCTGCCTCCTTCGTAAGTCTCGCCTCCATTGGTAGCATCCAGAAAAGGCAAGAACAAATAGTCTTCATACCCTTCAGCATATAGCATGTCTTTCGACTGGTAGATAATAAGCTGTAAAGCTGTATTGTTTATTGAAAAGGATATTTTTCCGTAACGGAAATACTGTTGAAACGAACCTTGTGTGGTAGGTATCTTGAACCCGATGGGGTCATTTAATTTTTCAAATTTTGCTATTACTCTGAAATTGCTGTCCGGTTCAAAAAAATGAATGAAACTCCTGTCCTGAAGCGTTTTTACAATATCATGCGTGTTCGTGTACCGCGATTGAAATTCTCTGATTGAGTCTGTATAACTGGCAGGTTGGTTCTGTGATATTGCCATGTGGCTTGTAAGCAATAAGCATAGGGATGTAATTACGTTTTTCATTATTGTAAAGGTTGGTGAATAATAAGCCTGCTTATGTTTATAGTTTTGGTAACATAAAAGTCAAGGCTACAAAATAGTGTCATATTTTATGCCAATCTTATACCTTGTACGTTTTTTTTACCGAAGGGATAAATATTTTGCGAAGCAAAAAATATATGAAGCAGTTATATTTTTTCTCTTTTCACATACTCAGTTTTCATTATTTCAAATACTTTGTTTTTCAGATCCTTAACTGTAAGTCCATTACTTTCTACCGGAGGCAAAACGTGTATGCCAAGTTTATGAGGCATAAGGTAAAAAGCTTTTTCAGAAGGCAATGCTTTTTTTGTGCCGGTAAGTATGCAGGGGAGGATTTGTTTTCCCGTATCGGTAGCCAGTTTGAAAGCTCCGTCATGGAAATTTTTAAGTGGTTCTTGTGTACGGTTTCTTGTGCCTTCCGGATAGATACAGATATGCATACCCTTCATAAGGAATTTTTTCATTTCATCAAAACTTTTTCGCCTGCTGGCATCACTTTTCCTGTCTACAAGGATTGATCCTTTTTTATAGTATAATCCGAATATGGGTACTTTAGCAAAAGAAGCCTTGGCAACTGTTTTGTTGGCTCCCGGGAAAAAAGGGGCAGATAAAGGTGGATCTAATAATGAATTGTGGTTGAAAACAATTACATAGTTTTCTCCGGGTTTGAAATGTTCCCTTCCGGTAATTTTAACCGGGCATCCGATAAGCGACAGCCATGATTTCATCCATAATCGTCCCATTCTTAATAAAAATATCTGCCCGGGTATTTCGGCCATAAAGTAAGAAAGCATGGAGAAAGGCCACATCAGAAGAAATGTAGTTGCGAAAGTGAGGATACCCCAAAAAGCCCAGATGCGCCCGAATATATTTTTTACGATATTCATAGTTATTTTTCTACGGAGTCAGTAATTTCCAGTCAATAGGGGATAGCCCTTGTTGAACAAGTATTTCGTTGGTTTTAGAAAAGTGTTTGCAGCCGAAAAAACCTTTGTCGGCCGAGAACGGCGAGGGGTGTGCGGCTTTAAGGACAAAGTGCCTGGTTTCGTCTATCAATATCTGTTTGTCCTGAGCAAATTTTCCCCAGAGAAGAAAAACAATTCCGTTTCTTTCGTCAGAAATTTTCCGAATGACAGCATCAGTAAAATTCATCCACCCGATCTTGGAATGGCTTGCCGGTTCATTAGCCCTTACCGTTAGTATGGCGTTCAGAAGTAGAACACCCTGCTCTGCCCATCGGGTCAGGTTGCCATATTCCTGTGGCATGGCAATGCCAATATCAGATTTTATTTCTTTATAAATGTTTATCAGTGAAGGAGGAAGTTTTATCCCGTTTGGAACGGAAAAACTCAAGCCATGCGCCTGCCCCGTGCCATGATAAGGGTCTTGCCCGAGTATGACAACCTTCACCCGGCTCATCGGGGTTTGGTTAAAGGCATTGAAAATTAACGGCCCGGGCGGATAAATTATTTTCCTAAGTGCCTTCTCCGTTTTCAGGAACGTAACGATTTCCAGGAAATATGGTTTCTCAAATTCCTCTTTCAATGCTTCTTTCCACGATGATTCAATTTGAACGTCCATGCAAAAGATTT
>CAZKPH010000377.1:0-2427 GCA_964554605.1 uncultured Ferruginibacter sp. | reverse complement strand
AAAAACCCCGGAAGCTGTTACATCCGCCCCTGCCCCGGCACCTTTCACAACCAGCGGCTGGTCTGAATATCTGTCGGTATAGAACAATACTATATTATCCTTGCCATATAAATGGTACAGGTCGCTTTCCGGGGCAATGTGCTGTAACCCTACAGAAGCTTTTCCATTTTCAAATTTAGCAACAAACTTAAGCTTGCATCCTTTGGCTGTTGCCGCTTCATACAACTTCTTAAAATGATCCTCATATTTAAGCATTGAAGCAAAGAAATCTTCTACTGAACCTTCCATACAGGGATCTGGTAAAAAGGAGTTGTTCTCGATATCTTCCATTTCAATCCTGGCACCGGTTTCTCTTGCAAGGATCATTATTTTTCTCATCACATCTTTACCGCTAAGGTCCAGGCGTGGGTCTGGCTCTGTATACCCTTCCGCTTTTGCCTGCCTTACCACATCTGAAAATTTCGTTTTACCGTCATAGTTATTAAACACAAAATTGAGCGTACCGCTAAGTACGGCCTCTATTTTCCGTATCTTATCCCCGCTTCGTATAAGGTCAATCAGCGTACCGATAACCGGCAGGCTAGCTCCTACATTTGTTTCATATAAGAAAGCTGCATTGAATTCGTTAGCCAGGTCTTTCAGTTTCTTAAAATATAAGAAAGAAGAAGAACATGCAATTTTATTACATGCCACTACGGAAATACTTTTTTGAAGAAGCCGGTCGTAATACGCAGCCACTTCCGCATTTGCAGTTACATCTGCAAAAACGGAATTACGAAAGTTCTTTTGGCGCATTGTTTCAATAAATGCTTCCACCTCCATCTCCTGCCCCGCATTTAATTGTTCTTTCCATGTGGCAAGATCAATACCTTCATCATTAAAAAGCATCTTACGGCTATTGGCAATACCGGCAACTTTGATCTTCAGGCGTAAGTATTTCAACAGGTATTTCTCCTGTTTATGTAATTGAGAAAGAAGTTTGCCACCTACATTCCCTACCCCGGCAACAAACAAGTTCACTTCTTTATAGGTTGCTTCAAAAAATTCTTCATGTAAAACGTTAATAGCTTTTTTTACATCATCCATTGATATTACCGCAGATATATTTCTTTCAGATGAGCCCTGTGCTATCGCCCTTACATTTACGCCATTACGCCCAAGTGTACCAAACATTTTACCACTAATCCCCGGATGGCTTTTCATATTATCCCCGACTACAGCTATTATTGCCAGTTCATTCTCAACAGAAAGCGGTTCTACTTTACCGATTGCGATCTCATAAGAAAATGCATCATCAACTACTTTTCTCGCCACAGAGGCACTCGCCTCATCCACCGCAACACAAATGGAATGTTCTGAAGAACTCTGCGTAATAAGAATTACATTTATTTTATTGGCAGCCAGTACTTCAAAAAGCCTTTTGGAAAAACCCGGGATACCAACCATTCCGCTGCCTTCGAGGCTTAGCAGCGCTATCTTGTTCATACTGGATATACCTCTTATGATAGTATCACTTGGAGACGCATCCTGTTGTATAACAGTGCCGTAATCTCCGGGGGCAAATGTATTTTTGATCCATGTCGGGATACCTTTATTTAATACGGGTTGTATTGTTGGCGGATAGATTACTTTAGCCCCAAAATGAGAAAGTTCCATCGCTTCTTTATAAGAAATCTGAGGGATCATCTTTACATTGGCCACGATCCTGGGATCTGCCGTCATCATTCCGGAAACATCCGTCCATATCTCCAGTAAACTGGCATCTGCGGCTGCGGCAATAATGGCTGCTGTATAATCAGAGCCCCCTCTTCCCAACGTGGTATTAATACCATTTGCATCGGAAGATATAAACCCCGGGAGTATGACCAGGCCCGATTGAGAACTGGAAAAATATGTTGCGATTTTTTTATTTGTAACAGTAAAATCTACAACAGCATTTCCAAAGTTGCTATCCGTAACAATCAGTTCTCTGGCGTCTTTCCATTCACATTCACCCAGTACCGATTCCAGTTGCGCCGCTATAATCCGGGAAGACAGTATTTCCCCATAACTTACAATCCTGTCTTTTGTACGTGCAGACAATTCCTTAAGTAAAAATATCCCATTACAAATGTCTTCTATCTCATTGCAGAGGGTTTTTACCGCACTAAGCAACCCGCTCTGTTTTGTCAGAGGCAACAGTTCCTTAACTGTATTCAAATGACGTTGCTCGGCTTCGTGTAATTTATCCCTAAAGGATTCGTCACCCGTTGCTGCAAGGTGGCTGCACTGCAGCAATAGGTCTGTAATACCGCCCAAGGCAGAAACTACCACTACTGTTTTATCTAAGGCAACTTTATCTTTAACAATAGATACTACTTTATTTATATTTCCGGCATTGGCAACCGAACTGCCACCAAACTTTAAAACCTGCATAATTTTATTATT
>CAZKPH010000376.1:0-2431 GCA_964554605.1 uncultured Ferruginibacter sp. | reverse complement strand
TAGGGGAAAAGGCTTCCCGGATTTTTGTTGCTTCATCCGGCATGGAAAAATTCTTTCCGGCAGCTAAGATAGTGCTAACGGGAAATCCTGTCAGAGCCTCCATAGTAAAGAGTACAATAATAAGGGATGAGGCTATCAGGTTCTTCGGTCTTGACCCGGGAAAAAAGACTGTCTTATCTATCGGAGGAAGTTTGGGAGCAAAGAATATAAATGAGGCCATTGATAAAAGCATAGATGTTTTTGCGCAAAATCAGTTGCAACTGATCTGGCAAACAGGAAAGCCTTATGCTGAAAAAGGCAAACAAAGAAGCTCAGGAAGAAATAATATTTGGGTAAATGAATTTATCACACAGATGGAATATGCCTATGCAGCAGGCGATATTGTAATAAGCAGAAGTGGGGCAATGGCAATAGCTGAATTGTGTGTTATGAAAAAGCCTGTAATATTTGTTCCATTTCCTTTTGCGGCAGAAGACCATCAAACGGTAAATGCCAAAAATCTTGTTGATCAGAAAGCAGGGATAATGATAAGTGATAAAGAAGCTGCCGAACGATTGGTGCCGGAACTGATTATGTTGGCTAAAGACGATGACAAACAAATGCTGTTAAAGGAAAATATTGGCAGGTTGGCAATTACAAATGCAGATGAAATAATAGCAAAAGAGATTTTTAAAATAATAGCGTGACAGATTTAACGAAAATATCGAACATTTATTTTATTGGTATCGGAGGTATCGGGATGAGTGCCCTTGCAAGGTATTTCAAAACGAAAGGTATCATTGTTAGCGGATATGACAGGACGCAAACATTGCTCACTCGGCAACTTTCTGTTGAAGGGATATCTGTCCACTATGAAGATAATATTGATTTTATCGACAGAGCAGCGCAATTAGTGGTTTATACTCCTGCTATTCCTGCGGATCATAGAGAACTTGGTTTTTACAAAGATCATGGCTATAGGGTTGTAAAACGTAGCGATGTACTCGGCATGATTACCGAAAGCTCTTTTAATATATGTGTTGCCGGTACGCATGGGAAAACAACAACCAGCACAATGGTTGCACATATCCTACGCGACAGCAACTATGGCTGTAATGCTTTTCTGGGCGGTATTTCAGGAAACTATAATACGAACTTCTGGAGTAGCAGAAAAGATGTTTGTGTTGTGGAAGCTGATGAATACGACAGAAGCTTTTTGAAACTGAGTCCCGATGTGGCTGTAATTACTGCTATGGATCCGGATCATTTAGATATTTACGGAACGCCCGAAAATGTCGAAAATGCCTTCATTGATTTTTCAGCCCGAATAAAGGCCGGTGGATTATTGGTGAGTAAGTATGGATTGAAAAGAAGCGTAGATCTCATGGCTTCAAAGCATATTACATATCATTTAGCTGATTCGCAGGCGGATATTTTTGCAGAGGATATACGAATAAAGAATGGCAGCTATATTTTTTCAATTGTAACGTCCGGGTGGCGTTTGGACAATATTGTATTAAATATGGGTGGCCTGCATAATATTGAGAACCTGCTTGCAGCAGTTGCTATTGCACATTACCTGGGTATTGAAGATGAAGCGGTCAGGAAAGCTGCAGCTTCATTCAGAGGTGTGAAAAGAAGGTTCGAATATATTGTTCGAAATGAAAAGAATGTGATGATAGACGACTACGCACATCATCCGGAAGAGTTAAGGGCATTGATAACCGGAGCAAGGTCTTTATTCCCTGAAAAAAAATGTACGGTGATTTTTCAACCGCATTTATACACAAGAACAAAAGATCTGGCCGCAGGCTTTTCTGAAAGCCTGGACCTGGCGGATGAGGTGGTCTTATTGCCTATTTATCCGGCCCGGGAACTGCCTATTGATGGTGTAAGCAGCGAATTAATACTTTCCGGAATGCAAAAAGCAAGAACGGAAATAATTGAAAAAACTGATTTGCCAGGATGGGTAAAGGCAAACGAAAGGGAATTAATAATAATGGCCGGGGCAGGTGATATTGATACACTGGTAGAACCGGTTAAGCAAATATTGGAAAATAAATAAAATGGCATTACAGCGGAAAACGATAATACAATGGTTAGTTACAACACTATGGGTTGCCATAGGTGCCGGAACTATTGTGTTGCTGGTTGCCGCTATACAGAAGAAGGATTCGGAAACATGTGCAGGAGTGATAATTAATATTGAAGATGTTCGTAACAATTTCTTTCTCGATAAGAAAGATATAATGAATTCCATTATGATACATGTGGGAGGGAACCCGGTAGGCCGCCCCGTTGGCAGATTTGATCTTGCCAGGATGGAACGTTCATTGCTGAATAATATTTGGGTAAGGTCGGCTAATATGTACTTTGACAATAACAATGTCCTGCAGGTAAAAGTGTTTGAAAGGGAACCGATGGCCAGGGTTTTTACGGTAAAGGGTAACAC
>CAZKPH010000375.1:0-2439 GCA_964554605.1 uncultured Ferruginibacter sp. | reverse complement strand
CACAACGCCCACACACAAACCCTCAGCGGGGCATCCGTTCCCATCCGGCAGCCCGTCAGCACCCCCGCTCACATCTTCATGCCGGTTATAGCCCAACATAGTCAAATCTCAATGCTCTTTTGTAATTTTAGCCCAAACAGCATTCAGCCAACTCAAAAAAAAGTACATGAAAGATTTCCTTATCAATCTATTCAAATACAACCATACCTGCAATCAGCAATTAGTAACCTTACTGAACAGCAACAAGGATAACATTACCGAAAAATCGCTGAAACTTTTCAGCCATATCCTCAATGCCCATGAAATCTGGAATGCCAGGATAGAAGCACAACAACCCTCGTGCGGAGTCTGGGACATACGCAATATAACCGATCTGCCCGCCATCGATGAATTAAATTACGAAAACACAATCCGGATACTCAATACACTTCCCCCCGGCAAAAACATTTCGTACTCTAATACAAAAGGAGAAAGTTTCTCTAACACAATTCAGGATATACTTTTTCATGCTATCAACCACTCCACTTACCATAGGGCCCAAATAGCAACAGAATGCAAATCCAACGGCATATCTCCCCTCGCAACAGATTATATCCTTTTTAAAAGATAACTTACATAAAAACAAATAATAAATATTTTTATTTGTTAAATTTTACATCAAAAAGCCATAAATTTACATCACGATTTTTTGTTACATTGTTCAACTTTCAGATTCTATTAAATTTATTTAAAGAATCACGATTTTATATTAAATACATTTTTTTGTCATATAATATTACTTAGCATATCAAAATAAATCTTATGAAATTACATACCTGTAAGATTAATTACACGGGGGGGATTATTCCTCCGGTGCAACTGATGGAAATCCTTAAAATAGCACATAAACATGGTGTAAGAGAAGTAAGCTTTGGCCTTCGCCAGCAGCTTTTGCTCGAAATAGCCGATGAAGAAAAAGAAAATATTGATGACGCATTGAGTATGCTCTCTGTCGACTTTGAAATTGACTCGGATAACTACCCGAACATCATAAGTTCCTATCCGGCACAAGAAGTATTTATTATCAGTACATGGCTCACAGAGTCGATATATAAAGAAATTTTTAACGGGTTTACCCATAAACCAAAATTGAAAATAAATATCTCAGATAACCGGCAAAGCTTTACTCCTTTACTTACAGGAAATATCAACTGGGTAGCTTCCGAACAGGCAAACCAATGGAACCTCTTTATCCGCTTTCCAAAAACAAATATTATTTACCTATGGAAAGACAGCCTTCCTACAAGCCAAATCCCTGCAATATCCCGCCTGATAGAAGATACTATATTTACCAATAAAGCTAAATTTTACGATAACGAAACAGCCGAAGGCGATCTTTTATACGATACCATCAGCAAAGACAGTTCCTATAATGGCAAAGCCTATACAGACGGAGTACAACTGCCACCCTTTATGTTGCCCTATTATGAAGGATTCAATCGTTATAATGACAAATTCTGGCTGGGCATCTACAGAAGAGATGAAAAATTTTCCATAAAATTCCTTTATGCAGCCTGCAAGCTATGTGTGGAAACAGGTATAGACGAAATTTCATCAACCCCATGGAAATCGCTGATTATTAAAAATATTCAGGCCAAAGACAGAGGGCAATGGGATAATTTAATGGGTAAATATCAGATTAATGTACGACATGCCGCTAATGAACTGAATTTTCAGGTTGAAGACAATTGTAAAGACGGACTGGAACTCAAGAACTTTCTGGTCAAACATCTTCATGCTGATGATATGAGGACTTTCGGTATCTGCCTCGGCATTAAAACCCGCAAAAAGAGCGAGATATTCAGTAGTATACTTATCAGAAGAAGGCCGTTGTTCAGAATTGGCAACACAGAATTCTTTCACAGATACGATATCCTTTGTGCAAAAGATTTCAATCCTAATGAACGTACAGCCTATATCTTTAGCAGCAATAACTACAAATGGCTCCTGCCCGAACAATTAAGGAGGGCCATTATCAGCTATTATACATTCCGGACCAATAAACAGAAACTGGAAGAAGCCTCCGCAGTACAAAAAAATATTTTACAGAGCGACAATAATAAATACATCTATCATTGTTCGCAATGCTCTTTCATTTACGATGAAAAAAGCGGAGACTCAGAAAATGATATCCTGCCTGGCACCCCATTTACAGACCTCCCGGACGACTATCATTGCCCGGTTTGCGATATGCCAAAAAAGGGATTTAATAAAATATTAGTCCAATAGAAATTTTTCTGCATTGTTGTTTAGACTATTTCAAAAAAATAAGTGCATCTTTTAAAAGATGCACTTATACTTTATGCTTTAAGCTAATTCTTCTTTATTGAGCTGCAACTTTTTTCCGGCCAGTGTACTTACGCAGAACTACTATTGCCAATATCAATCCCGCAGCAATCA
>CAZKPH010000374.1:0-2447 GCA_964554605.1 uncultured Ferruginibacter sp. | reverse complement strand
TTTGGCAATTCGTTCGATAGCTTTGCGCCTGAGTTCCTCTGCTTCGTCCTGCATCGCAGGCTCCTCAACATTGGAAAGCATTACAGACACGGGCTGCTGTACAGCGGGCTCTTCCTCCGCCGCTTGATGGGAATCTTTGACTACCAGTTTCATCTCAACTAACGGTTCGTCTTCCGTGTTGTTGATCTGTAACGGAGCCGGTTCCTCTTCGGTTTTGGATTCCGGTTTGGCAAAACGGTCTTCAGCATATATTCTGGAGGGTTTTACCAAAAAACCACCTATTGACGAGATAGGTGTGCTAGCATCTTCTGATTTTTTATTTTCAATTTCTTCTTTCGAATCTGAAGGCATTTCGGCAGTAAGGTCGAATTCGAAAACCGGCGCCTGATCTGCTGGAGAAGATATCTCAAAGAATACCGGTTCGGATATCTCTTCATTTTTTTCTTCTACTATTGGCGGGGCAGGTTCTACATATTTTTCCTCAAGAGGTTCCATTAGTGTCGGCATCAGATCGTCGATATTTTCTTCGGCCAGAGATTGTTCTGCTACAGGCTGAGGTTCGTCTTTTTCTTCTTCAGTTTCTACAACAGATTGGGGTGGCTGAATATTTTTATCTTCGAATTGAAAAGCGGGTTGTACAACTGCTTTTTCATTTGCGGGAGGCACGTCAAGCGTAAGAACGATCTTGTCTTCTTTTTTCTCTTCCTTTTTTGTTTCCGGAGCCTTAACAAACGGGTTCTTGTGTTCAAACCCGGTGGCAATAAGTGTAATACCAATCTGATTGCTTAATGTATTATCGTATCCGAGTCCCAGGATTACATCGGTGTCGTCGCCAGCCTGGCTAAGCAGGTAATTCTGTATTACTTCCACTTCATCCATTGTAAATTCGTGTTCACCTTCGGCTGAATTAATATTAATAAGTATCCATTTGGCGCCACGTATATCATTATCGTTGAGCAAAGGCGAATTGAGTGCATTTTCAATTGCGATTTGTGCCCTGTTTTCGCCTTCGGCGGATGCGCTGCCGAGTATTGCTACGCCGCCATTTTTCATTACTGTGCATACATCGGCAAAGTCTACATTTATTTGTCCGGTGCTGTTAATCACATCGGTAATACATTTTGCGGCAGTTGCCAATACATTATCGGCTTTTGCAAATGCTTCCTTCATCTTAAGGTTGCCAAACTGATGGCGGAGCTTATCATTACTTATTACCAGCAATGTATCCACATGGTTTTTCAGTGCCAATATCCCATCTTCTGCCTGTGCTATTCTTTTTTTACCCTCGTAAGCAAAGGGTGTGGTAACAATACCGACAGTGAGTATCCCCAGTTCCTGGCATATTTTTGCCAGGATCGGAGCCCCTCCGGTACCAGTGCCTCCACCCATACCTGCTGTAATAAAAGCCATTTTGGTATTAACTTCCAGGATGCGCCTGATTTCCTCAAGGCTTTCTTCAGTTGCCTGGCGCCCGATCTCGGGATTGGCCCCGGCACCAAGCCCCTGAGTAAGATGTGGCCCTAACTGTATCTTATTGGGTACCCTACTCTGTGCAATAGCCTGAGCATCTGTATTGCAAATTATGAAATTTACTCCTTCAATGTTCTGCGAAAACATGTGATTGACAGCATTGCTTCCGCCGCCACCTACACCAATTACCTTGATGATGGAGGATTGTTCTTTAGGCAAATCGAAATGGATCATGTACGTTAGTTTGTGGGTTAGTGGTTAGTTAGTATTTATAGTTGTTCATCATCTTCTTCTTTGAACATTTCAATCAGTCCTGACTTGAAAGTATCCATGAAGCCTTTAAGTGTTCTGCGTTTTTTTATTTCAACAGTACCGGGTATTGTGTCGTCATTACTAAGCGGTTCGGTAGTTGTATCTAATTGCGGCTGCAAAACAGGAATCTCGACCTTCGTGAAGGTTTCTTCAAAATTCCGGTGTTTATTTTCATAATCGTTATACCCTTTCAGTATAAGCCCGATACAAGTACTGTACATTGGTTTGGCTAGTTCTTCTATGTGACCGGCTGCCAGGTGTTCATTAGGGAAGCCGATCCTTGCATTCAGCCCGGTAATATACTCGGTGAGCTGAATAAGGTGTTTTAGTTGTGCGCCACCACCAGTCAGTATCACACCTCCGTTGAGTAATTTATTATCAAGCCCTACCTGTTTGAGGTGATAACTTACAAAATCCATTATCTCGCTCATACGCGCCTGTATAATATTAGCCAGGTTCTTCACGCTAATTTCTTTTGCAGGCATCCCTTTAAGCCCGGGAATTGTAATGAAGGTATTTGATTTTGCCTCTTCAGCCAGAGCGCTTCCAAATTGCACTTTCATTTGTTCTGCCTGTGTTTTCAGCACACCTAAGCCATTTTTAATATCATTGGTTATATTTTCGCCTCCAAAAGGTATTACTGCGGTATGTTTTAAGATTCCTTC
>CAZKPH010000373.1:0-2467 GCA_964554605.1 uncultured Ferruginibacter sp. | reverse complement strand
CAAAAGCCTGTTAAACGCTTACTACCTGCAGAATAAAGATATGCAGACAATAGCAAAAGAGTTCGGATATACTAATGCGGATAATGCAAAGACCCAAAAGTATAAATGCCTTGTCCGCTTAAAAAAGATATTTTTTTCTCAGTATAAAAATGGTCAATAAAAATGGATGAAATTGTATTAATAAATGCTCTCGAACGCTACCTGGCCGAAGAAATGACCGACCAGGAAAGAGTTGTTTTTGAAGAGCTTCGCAAAAGCAATCTGGAAATAGACCAGATGGCTGTTGAACATACTTTTTTCCTGAACGAATTAAGCCGTTACGGCACTGTAAAAAAACTCAGGCATACTCTCAACGAAGTGGAAGTAAAACTGACAGAGGAAGGTATTATTGCAGAACCCCAGATTAAAGGGAAAGCCAGAATCGTATACCTCTGGAATAAATACAAAAAGACTGTTGCTGTTGCCGCATCTATTGCAATAGTAATCTCGCTTTCTTCTACCGGGCTTATTTTTACTTATGCCAAAAAATATGGAAATGAAAGCTATCAAAAGCTGGTAAGCAAAATAAATCAGACAGACCAGGAAATATACAAACTGAAACAATTCAATTCTTCTTCTGTTAAAACTGAGCCTAAGATTGATTATAGGGCTACAGGGTTCCTCATTGATGGCAAGGGTTTCCTCGTTACAAATGCTCATGTCATCAGCAAGATGAAGAATATATATGTTGCAAATAATAAAGGGGATTATTTCACTGCCTCGCCTGTATTCTCAGATAAAAACACTGATCTGGCCATTATTAAAATAAATGACAGTGCATTTAGGCCCATAGCCAATTTCCCTTATAGCATCAATAAAACGAACGCTGACCTGGGAGAGGAATTTTTTACACTGGGTTTCCCCCGCAATGAAATTGTTTACGGCGAGGGCTATGTAAGCGCAAACTCAGGAAATGAAGGCGATTCTGCTGCTTACCAGTTAACTGTTTCTGCCAACCCCGGAAACAGCGGAGCTCCCGTGATCAACAAAAATGGCGAAGTTATCGCTATCATTACTGCTAAGGATACCAAGGCTGATGGCGTGGTTTATGCTTCCAAATCCAAATATATTTTTAAAATTCTGGACCAACTTAAAAAAACGGATCCCCAGCAATACCAGAACCTTAAAACTCCTGCTGCTACAAGCCTAAAAGGAATAGACAGAGTAAAGCAGGTTAAAAAAATGGAAGACTTTGTATTTAAAGTTCTGGGAAACTAATGTTTATATTTATATAAAACCCTATTCAGGAGCTGCTTTTGGCAGCTCTTTTTATTTCTGTCCTTTGTTATCCGCCTGTACTCACGATCACGCATAACGGGAAAAGATTTTTTTCTGCCAATTTCATTAGTAGTAATATATAAGAAAATATATGAAAATATATACAAATAAATAGGTGATAATACTTATTGGTCAATAATGCCAAATACTGATTTTCATATTTTTTTCCCTTTTTAGAAATAAGAAACATAAAAAACGAGATACTTTCGTTAAACCATTTATATACAGCCTGTTACAGGCTATATACAGTAACAGAGAAGATGATGGGACAAAAGGAAAGGCGCACTTAGCATCAGAAAAATGAAAAAAGCCAGCAATCCTTATCAGGCCTTTCAAATATTTCATCATTTGTTTTGAATTATAACATCCGTAAATGAAAAACACTATGCCGGCACCTAACCATAAATCAGTAGCTCTTAAGCGCCCATTGGAAAAAATTCAAAACCTGCTGGAACAGGGCAAGCTTATCCTTATCTACACTTTTGTTACATTTCTGATTGTCCCAATAGCCTTTTTCACATTGTATAATATTACCGTTTATACATTACTCGGCGATACAATAAATAATGCAGGCATATATGCTTTTATTTTTCATGAAAAGATAATTATCACAATCTTCTTAAGCATTCTCTTTTGGAGGATAGAAATGAAAAGGACAAAGAATGTATCACACATTTCCTCCCTGGCCAAATTGGAGGTGATCCTCTTTACGATCAACACTTTCGGGCTATTACTATCAATAGCAGAATACCATCTTTTGCTTTCTTTTATCCCTTCCTACCGGTTTGAAAGCGGATTTGTATTTACAAATATGGTAGATGTGTTTGATAAATTCGATGTATTTGAGAACTATATCAACAGAAGTTTAGCTCTATTCCCATTGTACTTCTGCGATACGGCTTTATTAGCCTTCTTCTATTTTTGTTGCAGAATGTTTATCCCTGCAAGAAACAAGATAATGAGCCTCTTTAAGAAGAATAACAACTAGAAGAATACTATAATTATCACCTGCGAATCATTTCTTCAAACAATACCATTTTATATCTTACAGAACGGTAATGCAGATGTTAATAACAACATAAGATTATTATTTCCGATTTAACATAAAAAAAATTTACTTTTGCGCCGCAAAACAATACATATATATGGA